>CADCQZ010000277.1 GCA_902803675.1 uncultured Eubacteriales bacterium | reverse complement strand
TCCTCCACCCTGACGCTGGACCTGCTCAAGGGCCGGGTGATCAAGAACATGGACGAGAAAAAGCAGCTGTCCACCATGAGACTGCTCATCGTCGTGTTCATCGCCATCTCCGTGGTGCTGGCCATCATCCAGTACAAGGCGAACATCACCTTTATCGCTCAGCTCATGGGCGTCTCCTGGGGCGCCATGGCCGGCGCTTTCCTGGCCCCGTTCCTCTACGGCCTGTACTGGAAGCGCACCAGCAAGGCGGGCTGCTATGCCAGCTTCATCTTCTCCACCGTGGTGATGACGGCCAATATCTTCTGGCGCTCTTCCTTCCCGGTCATCATCCAGTCCCCCATCAACGCCGGCGCCTTCTGCATGATCTTCGGCCTGATCCTGGTGCCCCTGGTGAGCCTGTTCACCCCGGCCCCGGACAAGAGCCTGGTGGAAAACGCCTTCTCGTGCTACAATAAGCAGGTACTGGTACGCCAGAGCGAAGCCCTGGGAGACAACGGTGTCGTGCAGGAGCCCTGATACATGATCATCGACTTTCACACCCATACATTTCCCGACGCCATCGCGTCAGCCGCCGTCCGGTCGCTCCGGGCGGCGAGCCATACCCGGCCCTTTTCGGACGGCACGGCGACGGGGCTCAAGGAAAGCATGGCCGCAGGCGGGATCGATCTGAGCGTGATCCTGCCCGTGGCCACGAAAGCCCGCCAGGTCCCTCATATCAACGACGGCGCGGCCCGGATCAACGAAACGTGCGGGGAGACGGGCCTTCTTTCCTTCGGGTGCGCCCATCCCGACATGGAGGATCCCGCGGGCGAGATCCGGCGGCTGAAGGCGCGGGGTATCCCGGGCATCAAGCTGCATCCCCCCTATCAGGGCGCGCCCATCGATGACAGCCGGTATCTCAGGATCCTTCAGGCGGCCGGGGAAGAAGGCCTGATCGTCACGATCCACGCCGGCATCGATATCGGGCTCCCGGATGCCCGGTACGCCATGCCGGAAATGATCCGGCGGGCCGTCGATCAGGCGGGCCCGGTCACCCTGGTACTGGCCCATATGGGTTCCTGGCGCTGCTGGGATCAACTCGGCTGCCTTGAGGGCACCCATGTCTATCTGGACACATCCTTCTCCCTGGGGAAACTGTGCCCGGACGGTGAAGGATATCACACGGGCGAGAGGAGAAAGCTCCTCGACCCGGAGCGTTTCATCCACCTGTGCCGAGTTTTCGGGATGGACCACATCCTGTTCGGCACGGACAGTCCCTGGGCCGATCAGGGAAAAGCCAGAGCGGACATCGAAGCCCTTCCCCTTACAGAAGATGAGAAGAGAGCGATCCTCGGCGGGAACGCTGCCCGCCTCCTCGGTCTCCCCTCCCCCGCGGGACGACCGACCTGACAAGGATTTGACAGGATCCCACGAAAAAAAGAGCTGCGCAAGGCAGCTCTTTTAAAATACCCGTTATGTTTCCCCGATCAATGAAGCAGGGCCTGGATCCTGGACCACTCGGCCAGGATGGCGTTCTGGTGGCTGACCGCGTAGGGGCCGGTCTCCTCCGCCTCGCTCATCACCCTCGGGAAGTGGAGGCACACATGCCCTTCCAGATCATTGTTCGCGGTGTGGTCCACTTCATGCCCATGGCTGTGGGTGGAGGCCAGGTACACCGAGCCGTCACTGAAGATGACCCATACGGCCTTGGCCGTCCAGTTGTTGATGCCGCAGACCTGATTCATGATCGCCGTATCCTGGGCCGTCGGGGGCTCGCAGTCCGCGTGCTTGCCCAGGGAGAACATGTGCAGGTTGTAGTGCAGCCCGGTATCCGGGTCATAGATCACCACGTCAGGCATGTTCCTCGCCTTGTCGCGGATGCTGGTATACCAGTTCACGTTGATGACCTGACCGAGGCTCGGGGCCCTGAAGCCGTCGGCGGAAGCGGGCGGCGGGGTCACGATGAGGGCCTGGGTCGGCGTCGCGGCGGGAGCGGGCGTGGCGGTCTTCGCGGGCACGGGCGTGGCCGTGGGCGCCAGCACATAGGAAAGGGCGGATACGGAGTACAGCTTCGTCAGGGTCTTCGGGCCGGCGATGCCGTCCGCCGACAGGGAGTTGCGCTTCTGGAACGCCACCACGGCACTGTAGGTCTGGGATCCGAAGATCCCGTCCCAGCCCTTCAGGTATCCCAGATCGCTCAAACGCTGCTGGAGCGCCTGGACGGCGGAGCCTTTGTCGCCTCTCTGGAGGACGGTCCTGGTATTGGGCGTGGCGGTGGCCGTCACGGTCTTCCCGGCATTATAGGGCGTCGCGGTGGCCCTGGGCGTCGCGGTCACGATGAGTTTGGGCGTCGCGGTGGCCTTGGCGCCGGGGACCGGAGCGGGCGTCACGATGAGATAGACGGGCGTGGCCGTGGGCCTGACCGTCGCGGTGGGCTTCGGTGTGGCCGTGGGTCTCGGCGTGGCTGTCGGCTTCGGCGTGGCCGTCACCTTCGGTGTCGCGGTGGGAGCGGCCGTGGGCTTGGGCAGCGCGTTCGAGGTGTAGATCAGCTGGAGCGTCGCGAATCCCGCGATCCCGTCGGAGGTCAGGCCGTTGACCTTCTGGAATTCCCTGACCGCGCTGACCGTCGCCCGGCCGTAAACGCCGTCGATCTCACCGGTCAGGTAGCCCAGGGTGATCAGCCGGCTCTGCAGCGCTTTCACGCTGTCCCCGGTGGAACCGGACTGGAGCTTGTTCAGGTCCTTGGGCGTGGGGATGGGTTCCGGCGTGGGGGTCGCGAAGGGCTTCGCCTGTTCACTGAAGAGCAGTGTCTGGGTCTTGAGGCCCGCGATGCCGTCGGAGGTCAGGCCGTTGGCGGCCTGGAAGGCTTTCACGGCGTAAATGACTTCGTCGTCATAGATGCCGTTGACTTCTTCGGAATAGTAGCCCAGTTCCGCCAGCCGTCTTTCCACGCTGACCACCTGGGTACCGCGCATCCCCGAGGACAGCGTCACCACGTTGGCCACGGTGATCGGGGTGCTCTGGGGCGCGGGCAGTTCCGGCGTAGGAGTGGCCGGCACGGGCGTCTCAGTGGACATGGGCAGGTCGAAGCTGTTCAGCTTGATCTGGGTCTTGGGGCCCACCACACCGTCGGAGGTCAGCCCGTACACCTTCTGGAAGTTCCTGACCGCCTGCTCGGTGGCCCGGTCGAAGGTGGAGGTATAATCACCGGTATAGAAGCCCAGAGCCTTCAAGCGCATCTGCAGCACGGTGACCGCGTCCCCCGTGGAATTGAGCCTGAGGGTCACGCCGTCCACATCCGGCAGCGTGTTGACGCCCTTGCGGTTCCCGTCCACATCACGGGGATTGCCCTCGAAGAGCAGGGTCTGCAGAGCGCTGTCGGCGATGCCGGTCTCCAGGATGCCGTTGTTCTTCTGGAAAGCCTTCACGGCGGTCCGGGTGCGCTCACCGAAGTCCCCGTCACAGCTCAGGGTGTAATACCCCAGCTCCTTCAGGGCGTTCTGCAGCGCCACGACCTGGCTGCCCTTGGAGCCCACGATCAAACGAACGTACTTTTCATTGGTGTCCGGCGCGTCGCTCTGATAGTAATCCGCCGGCACATTGACATATTCGGCGGCCACATAGCCCGTCCGGCCGCTGTATTTCACCTGCAGGTAGTTGCCGTCCAGGGCCAGTACCGTGATGGAAGCTCCCTTGGGGATCGTGAGGATGCGGGTGGTGGTGACGCCTTTGCCCTTGCGCAGATTGACGGAAGTCTTCGTCGTGGTGGTAAAGGGGAACACAGCCTTGTTCGGCGCGGGCGTGGCCGTGGGCTCGGCTGTCCCGGTACTGCCGGGCGCGGGAGTGGCGCCGTCCTTCGGGACGGCTTTATCGGAATAGATGGCCTTCAGGGTGATGCTGTCCGCTTCACCGGTCTCCGCCAGGGAATTCTTTTTCTGGAAAGCCTTCACAGCGGCCGCGGTACCCTTGCCGTAATCGGCGTCCGCTTTCCCGGTATAATACCCCAGGACCTTCAGCCGCTCCTGCAGCGCTTTGACGGCGCTGCCCTTTTTGCCCTGGGCCATATAGGGCTCATCGATCGGGGCGGTCACCGATACCAGCACCTTCTTGCCGGACTTGGAGACCACCTGCATCTCATACAGCGTCCTCTGGGTGTCCGCGTCGGCGATGCCCGTGGCCTCATGCCCGTTGGCGGCCTGGAAGGCGGATACCGCCGCGGCGGTCCCGGCGCCGTAACGGCCGTCCAGGGACGAGGTGTAATAGCCCAGCTCCTTCAGGGCCGCCTGCAGCGAACTCACCTTGGCGCCCGTGGAGGAAGTGTTCAGTGTCTCATAGACCTCCGGGACCCGGGTGCCGTCCTCGGCGCCGGACTGGAGATACTCCTTGGCGACGTAACCCTGCTTTCCCTCATAGCTGACGATATAGTATGTGCCGCTCTCGCCGTTGACGATCATCGGTTCACCGGAACGGATCAACAGCGTCACGGAATAGCTCGTGCCCGGGCCCGAACGCATATTGACGTCGGACGTGGAAAAGCCGACGAAGGGGAAGGTCTCCCCCAGCACTGCGGGCACCATGGATACGAATATCATAACAGATAAAACACCTGCAAGGATCTTTCTGATCATACCGCTCCCTCCACAGAAAGTTTCATCCTATTTTATTTCATTTTCCTGTCAATGTCAACAAAATGTTAACCAATTATTAAATTCATGGCTGTTCCTGTAATATTTTACGGTTTTTTTCGGCCTTCGAGCCGATCCGCCAGGGCCGTGCAGCCCCGGACGATATCCTCCAGCGCCCCGTCGAAATCCCGGGTATACCAGGGATCCTCAACATCCCGGTCCTCCCCGCAGCTTTTCATGAGCAGGGCGATCTTGTGTTCCGGATCGCCCCCGTAGATCCGGATGAGGCGCGCGATATTGTCCCGGTCCATCGCCAGGATCAGATCATACCGGCCGTAATCGTTCTTTTCGGTGCGCCGCGCGGCGTGGCTGCCGTAAGGGATCCCCCGCCGCCTTAAGGCCGCCGCCATCGGCGGATAAACGGGATTGCCGATCTCCTCATAAGACACGGCGGCGGAATCCGCCTGCGCGTTAAGGCGGCGTTCCTTCGCCAGGTGTTCAAAAACGAACCGCGC
>CADCQZ010000276.1 GCA_902803675.1 uncultured Eubacteriales bacterium | reverse complement strand
GGTCTCACTCAGGTCTATTAACAATATTAACGCATATCAGGGAACAAATCAAGGCTTTTCACGCTTATCAGATCTGCTGCTCCATTTTTGTATTATATTTTTGACGGCTTGCGCGTGGATAATAAAGATGATATACTTTAGGTCACTTAAAGGAGGTGGAAGCCATGAAGTACGAGTGCCCGTGCGGTTACATCTATGATCCCGAGGTCGGTGATCCGGACAGCGGCATCGCCCCCGGCACTGCTTTTGAGGACATTCCCGAGGATTGGGTCTGCCCCATCTGCGGCCTTGACAAAAGTGCTTTTACACCCGTTGAATGAAACTGAAATCAGTCTCGGAAGTAAGACCTGTTGCCGGAGGCAGCAGGTCTTCTTATCGATGAGCGAACCTTTATGGAGGTCATATGTCCTTTGTTGACAGAGCACCGCTGACCGCGAAAGCAGGAAACGGCGGAAACGGCTGCGTATCCTTTCACAGGGAAAAATTCATCCAGAACGGCGGCCCTGACGGCGGAGACGGCGGAAGAGGCGGCGACATCGTCCTGTATGCCGACGAAAACATGCATACGCTTCTTGATTTCCGTTTCCGCTCCAAGTATGCCGCGGAAAACGGCCAGGACGGCGCCAGCAATTTCAGGATAGGCAAAAGCGGTGAACCCCTCACGATCAAAGTCCCCGTGGGAACTGTCGTGAGAGATAAGACCAGCGGGATCATCGTCGCCGATATGCAGCCCGCCGGAAAAACGAAAGTCATCCTCAGAGGCGGCCGGGGCGGATGGGGCAATTCCCATTTCGCCACGCCCACACGCCAGGCGCCTCAGTTCGCGAAGCCCGGGGGTAAGACTGCCGAGCACGACTTCATCCTTGAATTGAAGACGATCGCTGACGTGGGCCTGGTCGGTTTTCCGAACGTGGGCAAAAGCACTCTGCTCTCCAGGCTGACAGCCGCCAAACCTAAGATCGCCGATTATCATTTCACGACTCTCACGCCCAACCTCGGCATCCTCCGCCGATATGACAAGGATATCATCATCGCGGACATCCCCGGCATCATCGAAGGTGCCTCCGAAGGCGCGGGCCTCGGCCTGGATTTTCTCCGTCATGTGGAGCGTACCAGGATGCTGCTGCATGTAGTGGACGCCTCCGGCATCGAGGGCCGCATCCCCACCGAGGATGTGGAGCTGATCAACAACGAGCTGAAAAAATACGGGGAACTGTCTCAAAAACCCCAGATCCTCGTGGCGAACAAAATGGATCTTCCTGACGCTCAAGCCGGCCTGAATATGCTCAAAGAAGCCTATCCCGACACCTTGATCGTCCCGATCAGCGCCGCGGATATGAAAGGGATCGATCAGCTGATCGACGTGGTTTTCGATACGATCAAAGATCTCCCGGAACCCGAACCCTTCGCAGAGGAAGAACTGCTTCCCGACGAGCTTCAGGACAGCAGCGGATTTACGGTCTCGTTCACGGACGGCAAATACATCGTATCCGGTCCCGGCGCGGAGCAGCTGATCAACAGTGTCAATTTCGGGGATGAAGACAGCATGAACTGGTTCCATCGCATGATGCGCCGATCCGGCATCATCGACGAGCTCAGGCGGTGCGGCGCCTCAGAGGGCAGCACCGTTTCGATCGAAGGCATAGAATTCGATTTTGTGGAATAGGAGGTCATCATATACAGTATGCTGAACATCACAAGCAAACAGAGAGCTTTTCTGCGCAGCATGTGCAATACGATGGATGTGACCCTTTTCATCGGCAAGGAAGGGCTGGAAGAGCATATCCTGAAGGAAGCGGATATCCAGCTTGAGGCCCGGGAGCTGATCAAATGCGCCATTCAGCGCGGCGCGGATGTCACCGCCCGGGAAGCATGCGGTATCATAGCCGACGAGCTCGACGCAGCGCCGGTCCAGACGATCGGAAGCAAATTCTGTTTATACAGGCCGCATCGGAAAAAAGATCCAACGATCATTCTTCCGTGATCCGCTCGCGATCGAGGCGCTCCATCTGATCCAGCAGATCGAATACTTCTTCAAAGGACCCGGCTTCATTGATCCGGGTCCTTATCTTTGCCGCACCGCGGACACCGGAAATGTACCAGCCGAAATGCTTTCTCATCTCCAGCAGCGCGCGGTGCTCTCCCCGCTCCTGTGAGAGATATTCGGCATGTTCCCTCGCTGTTTCGAGCACCTCAGCAAGGGAGGGGCGCTGATATTCCGTACCGCTCAGAGCGCACTTGATCTCCCTGAATATCCAGGGGTTCCCCAGAGCGGCCCTTCCGACGGCGATCCCGTCACAGCCGGTCTCCTTCAGAGCTTTTTTCGCAGTCTCGCCGGAAGTGATGTCACCGTTCAATATGATCGGGATCCGCGATGCCGCTTTGATCGAGCCCACCGCGTCCCAGTCAGCCGTGCCGGCGTAAAACTGCCTGCGCGTCCTGCCGTGTACGGTCACCCACGCGATGCCGCTTTCTTCGGCGATATGCGTAAGCTCAGCCGCGTTCAAATGCTCCTCATCCCATCCCAGACGGATCTTCAGTGTCACAGGCAGGCGGGATGCCCTGACGCATTCTTCCATGATCCTGCCGGCCAGAGCGGGCTTGAGCATCAAAGCGGAACCGTTCCCGCCCCCCGTCACTTTATGTGCCGGGCAGCCCATATTGATGTCGAAACCGCAGAAAGACCCCCGGTCCTGCAATTTGCCGATCGCCTTGACGAACCATTCAGGTTCGCGGCCGAACAGCTGGCAGAATACCCTGCCCTCCCCGGGGAACACCTTGAGCATATAGGCATAGGCATGGCTCTCCTTCGGAGCCGTCATATATCCCTGGGCACTGACCATTTCCGTCGTCGCGTAATCACAGCCCTGCTCAAAGCAAAAGCGCCGGCAAATACCATCGGTCACACCGGCCATCGGCGCCAGAAAGATCATGGGCGCCTTTGTATCATCCATCATCATTTTCCCGTCAGCACTGCCTCCTGCTGAAGACTTCTTATGATCCACTGCTCATTTTCCCGCGTCAATACCGCCTTATACCGTATCCTGTTCCACGCCGGCGGTGTGTTCCCGAGGCCCATTTCAGACGCCATTCCCCGCTTCGATGCCTGAAGACGCCCGTCAATGCCTTCGATGCTCTCGACAAAAGTGGCTCTGGCCACGTCGTCCCAGGGCCAGCACCATACGAATTCCATTTGCAGACGGTGATCGATACCGGTGATCGAATAATAATTCGTGTAGACGCTGCCCTCTTCCCTGACAGTCCTCAGCATGTCATCCCGATCGATATAAGCGGGTGAAAAATAACTGTTCAGGACACTCTCATCCTCCCCCATCATGACGACCTGGGCGCGCTTTGCCATCCCGTCTTTCAGGAGCACATAGATATTGGCCGCGTTCATGGAAAAATAAAAGACCGTCACCAGGATGCCCAGCACGCACACGCATATCAGCAGCCTGGAAGCGATATGCCATATCATTCTTCTTAAGTACTTCATATCAAAACCTCACGATCCCCGGAACGAGCCGTTTCCTTACGCATATAACGATGCGGCGGCCGAAAGCATTCCGTGGACAAAAACATCATTTCTCACGCCGCAGGCCCTCCTTTGGGGGCCAGGTTCCGGAGGCACGACCCGTATCGGATTATACCGTATGTCATGTCCTTTTTCAACCGGTGGCCGAAAACGCCCGCTGATAAATATCAGTGGAACGCGATTGACAACTTGCGTAACTTGCATTATAATCGATATGCAAGTTACGCAAGTCAAAGGAGGCGTTATCATGACCTTTGGTGAGAAAGTGCGCTCGGCACGCATCGCGATCGGCATCACTCAAAGAGAACTGGCTGAAAGGACCGGCATATCCCTGCGCACGATCCAGAACTACGAAAGCGGCGAACGCATGCCAAAACAGAGGGAATATTACACCTTTCTGGCTCAGGCGTTGAGGGTGGATGTGAACGAGCTGAAGGAACAGGACGCGCAGATGAGTCTTCCGCGGTACGAGAGCGAACGGAGCTTTCCGAAGGACATCCGCAAACTGCTTGACGATATCGTCGGCCTCTATTCCGGGGGAACGCTGGCCGACGAGGATATGGATGCCATGATGAAAGCCATCCAGGACGCATATTGGATCGCGAAGGAAAACAACAGGAAATATACGCCCAGGAAATACCGCCGTGATGCCGACAAAAGCAGGTGATACTGTTGAAGGATGACGAGATAATCAGGCTGACGGATGACCTGTACCGCTGCTATAAGACCCGCGATCCGTTTGAGATCGCCCGTTCCGGCGGCATCCATATCATGCTGAGAAACGACTTCTCAAAACAAAAAGGGGCCTTCGCGATGGTTTCCCGTAACCCTTTCATTTTCCTGAACGGGAATCTGCCGGACGAGACCCTGAGGATCGTCTGCGCTCATGAATTGGGGCATGCGCTCATGCATCGGGATATCGCTGCCAGGCCGTTTCTTGAATTTGAGCTCTTCGCGTCCGCCGACCGTCTGGAATATGAAGCGAACTGTTTCGCGGCGAGCCTGTTGATGGACGCGAAAGACATCGCTGCCGAAGCAAAAGAAGGGCTGGATGCAGCGCAGATAGCGCGCATGCATCACAGCCACGTCGATCTTGTATTGATCCTGATGCATCTGATCAACCAGCAGGGCAATCGTTTCAGCCTGCCGCGTCCCGTGGATCAGCGGTTCATGGGAGACATCGAAAACCACGCCGGCTCGTTATAAGGCCCTGTTTATTTATTGTCGTAATACATGGAGAGGTCATCCTCAGGCTCGGTAAAGTCGGCATATCCGCTGGGGATATAACCCCTGGCCGCCCGGCCGCCGATCGTGGTCTCGATATAATCCCAAACCATGCCGTTCTGATTCATGACCGTCGTAAGGTAAGTCACTTTATCTCCGGCCCCGAGCGTCGTCATGGTGGTCGCCGTCTTCATCGGGTCATCCGTCACGGAGCAGCCCTGCAGGATCGTCGCGGGAGCGTAGCTGAACTGCAGCTGCACATTGATATTGGGATAGCTGGTCATTTTCGCGCTGCTGCCGTAACCGACACGGATCGAACCGTTATTGGTCTCGTAATACAACAGGAGCCAGCCGTTTTCCCAGCCCGCGGCCCAGACCGCGCCGTTGGTGCTGACAAGCGCTTTCCCGTTGGCCCCGCGCCACGCCGCTTCACTCGGCGCGGAATAGATCGGGATCTGCTGGCCGGTCTTCATGTCGACATACGAAAATCCGGTCAGGCTCCATTTCCCGGGAGGGGTCAGCTGGCGGTAGCAGCGCTTT
>CADCQZ010000275.1 GCA_902803675.1 uncultured Eubacteriales bacterium | reverse complement strand
TTACGCCGGCGCGAAACGCCGGCGTTTTACATGAGCGCTTCCGCGAGGGCCTTCATGGTGGTGAACCGGTACGTCACGAGCGCATCACACAGCCCGTCCGGATCGAACAGCACGCCGGCGATGCCCGCGTTGGCCGCCGCGTCCAGATCGATGGGCCTGTCCCCCACCATGGCGCAGGCACCCTTCGGCAGGTGATACTTATCGATCAGATAGTTGAGCGCGCCGGGATCGGGCTTTGAGGGAAAGCCGTCCAGGGCGGTGACGCCGCCGGAGAACAGATCCGTGATCCCCGCCCTTTCGATGGCAGGCCAGGCCGTGGGGCCCCGGTGGGTGTACAGGTAGTTGGCGCCGCCTCCCCGTTTGACGCGGCGGAGGGCTTCCTGAGCGCCGGGGTACAGCCTGATGCCGGAGGGATCCTCCTCCTCGGAATGCCGGCGGTATGCCTCAACGATCATATCCCCCGTCAGGCCCGCGATCCCGCTTGCCGCGGCGTAATGATCCGCCGCCGTTCCCAGGGTGATCTTCATGCGGCGCAGGGCGTCCTTCGCGTCGGCATGGATGCCGTATTCCTCCAGGCCCCGCAGGAACGCCCGGACGATGCGGGGATAGGTATCAAAGAGCGTGCCGTCAAAGTCCCAGAAAAACGCGGAAAACACCATCGGTCATTCCTCCAGCATGCTCATCTGTTCCGCCTGATCGCCCGTGCCCAGCGCCTTCTGGACGGGGTCCTGCTCCGGCGGTGTCCGCCCCAGGTGCTCGTAGGCCTTCAGAGTGGCCACGCGGCCCACCCGGGTGCGCATGATCAGGCCGTTCTGCATCAGGAAGGGCTCATACACGTCCTCGATGGTCACCGGATCTTCCATCGTGGCCGCGGCCAGGGTATCCAGGCCCACCGGCCGGCCGCCGAACACGTCGATCATCGTGGCGAGGATCACTCGGTCCGTCCTGTCAAGGCCCATCTCGTCCACGTCCAGCAGGGCGATGCCCTCCCGGGCGGCCTTTAAAGTGATCACGCCGCCGGCCTTCACCTGGGCGTAATCCCGGACGCGCTTGAGCATCCTGTTGGCGATACGCGGGGTGCCGCGGCTGCGGCGCGCGATCTCCAGGAGGCCTTCCTCCTCGTAACCGATGCCCAGGATACCGGCGGACCGGCTCAGGATCCGCATCAGTTCCTCCGGGGTGTACATCTCCAGCCGGTACAGGATGCCGAAGCGGTCCCTGAGGGGCGCGGAAAGAGCGCCGGCCCGGGTAGTGGCGCCCACCAGGGTGAATTTCTCGATATTCAGCCGCATGGAGGAAGCCATGGCGCCCTTGCCGGTCATGATATCCAGCACGTGGTCCTCCATCGCGGGATACAGCACTTCCTCCACGGCCCGGGGCAGGCGGTGGATCTCATCGATGAAGAGCACGTCGCCCTGGTCCAGCTTGGTGAGGATGGAGGCCAGATCCCCGGGCCGTGAGATGGCGGGGCCGGAGGTCACGCGGATGTTCTGGCCCATCTCCGCCGCCACGATCTCGGCCAGGGTGGTCTTGCCCAGGCCCGGAGGGCCGTACAGGAGGATGTGGTCCAGCGGTTCCCGCCGCTGCAGCGCCGCCGCGATGTACATTTTAAGGCTGGCCCTGACGGCCTCCTGGCCCACGTAATCCCTGAGCAGCTTCGGGCGCAGGGAGGTATCCGTGTCCCGGTCCTCGGGGCGCACCGTAGCGGATATGATGCGGTCTTCTTCTCTGTTCATGCGGTCACCCCATATTCTTCAGCGCCAGGCGCAGCAGTTCCGAAGGCTCCTCCGGCCGCACAGGGATCCTGGCCAGAGCGTCCCGGGCCTCCTGGGCAGTGTAGCCCAGGTTCTGCAGGGCCACCATGACCTCCGAGGATGCGTCGGGCTTCTGGGAAAGCTGCACGGCCGCCGCTTCCTCGTCGCCCAGGATCTGCCTGAGTTCATCGTCCGTTACTTTGCCTTTGAGCTCCAGGGCCATGCGCTGGGCCGTCTTTTTGCCCACGCCCTGAGCCCTTGAGAGGGCGCTCACGTCCCCCTCCATGATGGCCCGGGTCAGGTCCTTGAGAGACAGGCTCCCCAGGATGCCGATAGCCGATTTGGGCCCGATGCCGCTCACGCCCGTGAGCCGGCGGAACATGGCTTTCTCCTCCAGGGAGGAGAACCCGTAGAGCTCCACCCCGTCCTCCCGGACGCTCAGGACGGTGTACAGCCGCATGGTCTCGCCGCTGCGCGGCGCCTTCATGACAGTGTTGGCGGAGCAGGTCACCTGCCAGCCGACGCCCATCACGTCCAGGACGATCTCGTTGAGGCCCTTTCCGGCCACGGTCCCTTCGATATATGCGAACATTCCCGATCCCCCGTTCACGATCATTTCATCAGAAACTGCTGCCGGAGCCTCCCGGTCATCAGATGGGTCACGGCGGCGGCCGCCGCGTCCGCCGCGTCGTCCGGCCGGATGATGTCTTCCAGCTTCAGGAGCATTTTGATCATCAGCTGGACCTGTTTTTTATCCGCGTTGCCGTATCCCGTCACCGCCTGCTTGATCTGCATCGGCGTGTATTCGTACATCGGCCTGTCATAGCCCGCGCACGCGCACAGGGCGCAGCCCCGGGCCTCGCCCACGTTGATGCCCGTGGTGATGTTTTTCGCGAAAAAGAGCTCCTCGAACACCACCTCATCGGGATCCCAGGTATCCATCAGCATCCGGGTATCCTGATAAATGGTGAGCAGGCGTTTGGGCATGGGCATGCCGGGCGGGGTCGTGACGACCCCCGCCTTCAAAAGGCGCATCCCGGGCCCCGACTGTTCCACCACGCTGTAGCCCATGGTGGCCAGCCCCGGATCGATCCCCAGCACCCGCACGATCAGACCTCGTCCTCATCGGAGGGGGTCGGCGTCTCTTCCTCCTGAAGGTCGGGCTCCTCCCGCTCCGCGCGGGCCACGCCGATCACCCGGCTGCCCTCCTGGATGCGCATCAGGCGCACGCCCTGAGTGACGCGGCCGCACACGCGGATCTCGTCCGCCGGGGTGCGGATGATGGTGCCGTCATCGGTGATGAGCAGGATATCCTCGTCATCCTGCACCAGGAGCTGAGCGGTGAGGCTGCCGGTCTTCTCGGTGAGCTTCATCGCCAGGACGCCCTTGCCGTTGCGGCCGTGGACCGTGAACTCTTCCGGATCGGTGCGCTTGCCGTATCCCAGCTCGGTGATGGAGAGCACCTTGCCGCCCTCTTCGACCACGGCCATATCGATGACCTCGTCGCCCTCGGCGAGCTTCATGCTGTGCACGCCCCTGGCGGTGCGGCCCATGGCGCGCACGTGCTTCTCATTGAAGCGCACGGCCATGCCCTGACGGGAGGACAGCATCACGTCGTCCTGACCGTTG
>CADCQZ010000274.1 GCA_902803675.1 uncultured Eubacteriales bacterium | reverse complement strand
TGACCACGGTGTCGTTCTCATTGATGACCGGGAGCGCCCCCAGCTCCAGCAGACGACCGAGGGTGTTGACGAAATTCTCATGCCGGACCTCGTCCCTCAGGTCCTCTCCCGTGACCAGCAGCTGAGCCACGGTGTGGCTGTATTCCGAAAAGAGCTTGTCATACACGTACATCAGCTCGCACTGGCCCACTGCCGCCATAGCCTGCTTGGTGGGCATGTCCGACGGCCGGCCGGGCAGGTTCATCTTGCCCACGCCCATGCCGATGGCGCCGGAGGACACCAGCACCACCTCGTGCCCGCAGTTTTTCACGTCGCTGAGCACCTTGCACAGCTCCTCCACGCGGCGTATATTGATGCGGCCCGTAGCGTGCGTTAAGGTGGAGGTGCCTACTTTGACTACGATCCTCATGCTTCCCCCTCACGCGGTCCCTTACCGGGAAACGTATTCACCGGGCAATATACCATAATCTGCATAATAATTCAATAACGCCGCATTGTCTGTTTTTTGTACGGGATCCCGGGAGCGCCGGCCGCTTGTCAGGAAAAGAAAACGATAGTAAAATGGAACTGTTCCCAGCTGACCTGAAGCTCGTCAGCGGCAAAAGCCGCGGAAAGGCCGGATATGATCTTTTTTCAGCAGTTCTGCCTGGACCGGGAAAAGGATATCATGGTGGACCTGTACATGGACTCCGAACGTCTCATGTACGTCATACGCACGCCCAACCATCACACAGGCAACCTGATCACCAATCTGGCCGGGCTCTGCGGCCTGGAGACGCAGACGGATGAAAACGGGCTGAAGGTGATCCGGGGCGAGGTTCCCTGCTATTTCGACGGGGACAACCGGAAGATGTACATCCTGCGGCTCGGCAACACGAAAGTGGCCAACATCTACCCCGACGGACGGGTGGAGCTCAAAGCCTCCGTGCCGGCGATCTCCAAGACCCTGATGAGCCAGACCATCGACTACCGCCTGGGGATCGAGAAGACCATCGTGAAGACCTATATCCGCAGCGACTGCAAGTTCCGGGCGGACCTGCACACCCACATGAACGGCAACCTGCCCCCGGACGTGCTCATCGCCCTGGGGATCATCCACCAGATCCAGTATCCCTACTACTACATCAAAAAACTGGGCCTGAACTGCACCCTGGACCAGATGTCCCTGCTGGAAAAAAGGCGCGCCGAAGCGGAAAAGGCCCTGGGGGACATCCCGCTCACGGGAAAGCACCGGGAGCGGCGCATCGACGATCACACCTGCATCAATTTCGCGGACCTGATCCTGGGCAATCCGGGCAGCGCCGCGGACAATATCGCCCGGATCCGCAATTCGCTGACGATCCCCAAGGACGGACAGGCCGTCTTCGCCAATCTGGAGAAAGTGTACCTGTACCGCTACGTGTTCACCAAGGGCGTCCGGGCTCCCGACCGCTTCAGCGGCATCAACATCAACTCCATCCCCGACCGGGAGGTATACGCCTACGCGGAGAGGATGCGGCGGGACAGGGAGGACGAGCGCTACCGCGGCAACACCCTGTACCAGGATCTGCTTTTGTGGATCGCCCGGGAGTATCAGAAAAACGGCATCGAATACGCCGAGATATCGGACACTTCCCTGCTCAACAGCGCCGAGTGCCCGGACAAACTGCGTCAGATCCATGAGATCATGCCCGCCGTCACCCGGGAGACCGGCGTGCTGATCCGTTTCCTGGCGGGCATCCGCCGCGTGCCCCTGACCATCATCAAGGATCACGCGGCGCCCGGGGACTACCTGAGCGAGAACCTGCGCTGCCTGAACGCCATCGCCGGCGACCCTTACGTGGCCGGCAGCGACATCATCGGCGAGGAGATCAACGACATCCTGGAGCTCAAAGGGGTCATCCGGGAGCTGGTGAGGACCGCCGGAGAGAACCCGGGCTTCGTGATCCGTATCCACGCGGGCGAGAACGACAGCCTGCGGGACAATGTGGCCAACAGCATCCGCTGCGTCCGGGAGGCCCTGGCTCAGGGGCAGCCCATGCCCCGGCTGAGGATCGGCCACGGGCTGTACACCTGTGACTTAAAGAGCGCCAAGGGCCGCGCCCTGCTCAGGGACATGACGGATACCGGCGCTGTCCTGGAATTCCAGATCACCTCCAACGTGCGTCTGAACAACCTGAGCCATCTGGACAGGCATCCCCTCAGGCAGTATCTGAACGCCGGCGTGAGATGCGTTCAGGGCACGGACGGCGGCGCCCTGTACGGCACCAATTCCATCGATGAGGAGCTGAGCCTGGAAAAACTGCTGGACCTTACCCACGACGAGCTGTGCCGCATGCGCGAAGCGGAAAAGGCCGTGGTGGATGAGAGCCTGAAGGTGTTCCGGGAGAGGAGCGAGAGCTTTTCCCGGGCCTGCCCCGCGGGAGACATCGCGCAGTACTATGTGAGGAAACTGGACAGTTCCCTGCCCGCGGACAGGGAACTGTGGCGCCGGTCCTCCGCCCTGAGAGCGGAAGTGAGCCTGAAGGACCAGTTGAAGCCCCTGCCGGATGGCCTGTTCCCCCTGGTGATCGCCGGCGGCAGCTTTAACAACAGCACGCACCGCACCCAGGTGAAGCCGGAGGACGAGGCCTTCATCGACCGGCTGCTCGAGGCGGCGGATCCCGAAAAGGCCTTCTTCGTGGTGGGCCACACCCTGTCCGGACAGGAAGGTTACCTGGCCCGGCAGGCGGCGGGGAAGTTCCGCCTGTACGCCATCGTGCCCAACCGGATCACCCCGGCGGAAAGAAATAAGCTGGCCCGCACCGGCGCCGGCGTCATCATCTCCATCGAGAGCACCGGCATGGGCCTGTACAAGAGCTTTTCCTATGAGATCTTTCGGCGGATGCCTTCGGCCCTGCTCGCTTTCGACGGCAACGCGTCCGCCCTCAACCTGATCCAGGAGGCGCGCAACAGCCGCAACAAGTGCCGCATCTACCTCAACCCCCGATCCCGTGGACTGGCGGATAAAGCCAGGCTGCTTCGGGGATATGTGGAGCCCCTGAAGGATCCCGAAGACATCCTGAAGGAGCTGGGCCTGCTCAAAGGATAAAAAACGGCATCGGGCTGATGCCGCAGTATAAAAGACGATCCGGCTTGTGATGATCCGGATCGTTTTTTTTATGGGATGAAGTGTGGGATCAGGGAAAGCGCCGGGCCCGAACGGCTCAGATGTCCTGATACTTCACCGTCACCTTGTTGCCGCGGGAGGTGACCAGCGCTTTCGCGCCCACCACCAGGGGCATCATCGGCGGCAGGTGGCCGATATCCACATCCATCAGCACCGGTACGTCCATGTCTCCCAGCACGCCCAGCACCGCTTCATACTGGTCCAGGCCCAGGATCTTCTCCCCGTAGTGCAGGGGCCGTCCGATCAGAAACCCTCTGGCGCCGTCGAACCAGCCTGCCTGGCGCATCGCCCAGAGGGCCCGACGGATGGAGAGCACGTCCAGGTCGCAGGCCTCCAGGAACCAGATCACCCCGTCCGCGGCGTAGCGGTCCCTGAAAGCGGCGGCACCGTCGAAAGGCGTGCCCATCAGATTATACAGGCAGTCCATGCAGCCTCCGAGCAGACGCCCCTCGAATTTGAGCGGTTCCACCGTCTTTTCCCGGCCCACGAACCGGCGCACCCTGACGCGCTTTTCCACATTATAAGGCGTATAGGGGTTATCCTCGTCCTTCAGGCTCTCCATCTGCCACAGGTCATACCCGTGGGAGATCTTCGTTCGGCCGGTGAGCAGATCCATGGCGTCCAGCAGGGAGGGGTGCCACGGCTCCATGCCGAAGGTGGAGGCGCAGGGGCCGTAGATGGCGGCCGTGTCCAGCAGCGCCGCCGACAGGAAAGTGAAATTGGTGTTGTCCGAGAACCCCATGTACCACTTGGGCGGGGCGTTCCTCAGGGCCTCCAGGTCCAGATAAGGCAGGATCTCGCACATGAGCTCGCCGCCGCCCACGGAGATGACCGCGTCGGACGCGTCGGACAGGTAGGCTGCCTGCAGTTCCGCGGCGCATTTATCCGGCTTGTTGCTGATGCCGATGCCCTCGGCCAGGTAGCAGTTGGGCCCCAGATCAGTCCGGTAGCCCAGGGCGTCGAATTTCCTGAGAGCGTTGTTGAAAGCGGATCTGTAGGGCTCCGTGGCGCACCCGAAGGAAGGCGCGACGAAACCGATACACCCGCCGGCTTTCAGATATGGCGGTATACGCATCAGGCATCCCCTTTCCCGAAAGCCCCGGCCACACTGAACAGGACGGTACCGCTTTCGTCATGCCCGGTCAGGGCGTAGTTCGTCTCATCCCTCCTGAGAGTCAGCCGGACGGCCTGCCCCTCCCGGACCTCATGATGATAATCGATCAGGAAGGACGCGACCGGCCTTTCAGTGAGCGCCTGAGTGCCCAGAGCGTCGCAGAGCCAGTCCAGGAAGCGGGTGTTGTTCACGTGGGCGTTGACATCCATATCGGAATACACCGCCGTCCTCAACGTGATCTCCTCCTCCCCCGCGGGCTCCGGCGGGACCATGAAGCGGTCGATGGCGGGCGGGATACCCATGTCCCACTCGGCCTTCTTCATTTCCCGGCGGTCCGTCATCGCGCGGGTGCGCACGTCCACCAGCACCCAGAGGGTGGCGGACTCAGCGATGGCGCGGCCTTCACCGTCCCTTAATACGAAATACCGCGGGTAAAACACCCGCCGGGCCGGGGCCGTGTAGGTCTCCAGGGTCACTTTCTCGCCCGCCGACGGATACCGGCGGATATTGAACTGGTTGCGGGTGATGACCCACACCAGGCCGTATTCGTTGAAAAGATCCTTCCGGCCGCAGCCGAGACTGCCGCTGTGTTTTTCCGCCAATTCCTGGCAAAGCCTCAAAAGCGCGCTGATCTTCAGCCGGCCCGAGGCGTCGCAGTCGGAATAGCTGACGATGTGCTCCGATGCAAAAGGCGCCATATCCCCTCCGAAATATCACAGACCGTACAGGGCGGTGTATTTGTCCTTCAGATATTTGACATAGTACCCGGCCGAGAAGC
>CADCQZ010000273.1 GCA_902803675.1 uncultured Eubacteriales bacterium | reverse complement strand
CTGTTTCGGCGGATCTCCTCCAGAAGTTCCTCCATGGGGATGGATACGAAGCCCAAACCCAGCTTGTCCATGACCGTGTCCGGGGCGTAATCGCTGGCGATCAGCCAGTCGGAAGGCCGCCCGATGCAGCCCAGTCTCTTTCCGCGAAGGGTCTCCAGCGCCCGGTGCGCGTTCCTGAGGGCACGGATCTGACGCGCCACCTGAGCGATGTCCCCGTGAAGGATCTCCCCGCTGCCGTGATGCTTCTTCAGGTAGCTCAGGATCTCCATGGACGCGGCCAGAGAATTCGATCCGCCGCTGGTGAGGATGTAGCAGTGCCTGTTTTTCAGCTGATCGAACGCCTCCAGGAAGTATCCCTCGCTCCCGCCCGACGCCACGTACAGTAAGGCAAAGCTGCTTTCAAGATACCGCGTAAGATCCACGCGGCGCAGTTCCTCGTTAAGGGCGCTCTGCAGCTGACTGATAAACTGTCCCTCCGCCGCCTGGGACAGGGGGCTTCGTATCTGATAGTATCCGATCATGGCTTTCCCGTCCTTTCATCCGTTATTTTGATCGGGGTGCTTTGATCCAACCGATCCCGTGAGCCGGCTCTATTCCTCATCCCCGGCCTTGAAGTTATAGATCGGCCTGATCCGGGATACGATCCGCGCCGTCGGCCCGATATTGGCGATGATCTCATCCATGGGCTTGTAGGCCATGGGCGATTCGTCCAGGGTCCCCTTGCTGACGCAGGTCGTGTAAATGCCCTTCATGGCGTCCCGGTAATCTTTCATGGAGATGGATGAACGGGCATCCGTCCTGGACATAAGCCGGCCGGCGCCGTGGGGCGCCGATTCGTTCCAGTCCGGATCTCCCCTGCCCTCGCAGATCAGAGCGCCGTCGCGCATGTTGATGGGGATCAGCAGGCGCTCACCGGCCATGGCCGAGACCGAGCCCTTCCGCAGGATCATGTGTTCCGTGTCGATGTAGTTATGGATCGTCTCGAACTGATCAACGGCATGGAGTTTACACTTCCTGAGGATGGTCTCGGTGATGATGCGGCGGTTCAAAGCCGCGTACCGCTGCATGATATGCATGTCGTGGATGTAATCATCGAACAGGGGGCCCTCGCACCACGCCACTTCATAAGGCACCTGCACCTCGGGAACGGCGATCCCGGCCTGCCAAACGGGAAGCAGCCGGGAGAGCTCCTTTTCCCGTCCCTCATCCCTCATGCGCTGGATAAAAGCCTCCCGCTGAACGGCGATCTCGGCTTTCCGTTTTTTCCCCAGGGAATTCAGGTCCTCATAAGCGGCCCTCTGGTAGTATTCCGCCACGTCCTTGCCGGGGCGGCGGGAGCCGGTGTGAACGACCAGCCAGATGCTGTCCTCCTCATCCCGATCCAGCTCCCAGAAGTGATTTCCGCCGCCCAGGGTGCCCAGGCTGAGGGCGAATACTTCCGGGGAGACCCGGCAGCCGGGCCTGCCGAAACAGGCCATGGCATCGGCGGACATCGTGCCCGCCAGGCTGTGCGGCTCCGGCCGCGTTTTCATCCCGGCGGGGATCTCCGCCTGGGAAACGCTGTCGAACTTCGGCAGATCGATCCGTTTTTCTTTCAGCTTCGTCGCCAGCATCCCGCAGCCGATATCGACGCCGACCAGGTTGGGGATCACCTTGTCCCGTATGGTCATCGTCGTCCCGATCACGCACCCTGCCCCGGCGTGGCAGTCCGGCATGATCCGGATCCGGGAGCCCTCGACACAGGGCTGATCGAGCAGGTTGGTCACCTGCGCGGCCGTCGCCTGATCGCAGCGGTCCGTGAATATCTTCGCGGTGTTGAACCTGCCCTCGATCACGATCAAACTCATCACCCGCAGTCTCTGAAGGCTTTGGTCACAAGCCTTTAAGGATAAAGCGCCGTCCAGAACATGGACCCAAAGACGGTGCATACTATATTATTCTGCCGGACCGGTCAAACTCCTTCACCCGATCGGTATCCGCGGCCCATGATCTTAAGATCCGGGCTGATCAGATCATTTTTTGCACCTGTTGACCGCGCCCGCCGCAGAAGGTATAATCGATCAAACGACATGCGGAAAGGCGGATCTTAACATGAAAAGGATCATCAGCGCGCTCGCGGCCCTGTGCCTCCTTATGGCCTGCTGCCCCGCGTGGGCGGAGACGGCAAGCGTTGGGAGCCCCTACGCCAATCCCAACCTGCTGGGCGCTTTCACCGAACGTCCCGGCCCGGAGGAGAACTACTACCTTTACGTGAACTAC
This sequence comes from uncultured Eubacteriales bacterium, assembly GCA_902803675.1. The sequence goes on along the minus strand of CADCQZ010000273.1, from coordinate 204 downwards.
GACAGGTTCGTGGATGTCTCCGCCGGCAGGACTCCGTACCTTAACGACCAGGTCAAGCACGCGAAACACCTTCTCGGAGCGGCGGTCACCGATATTGCCCGGAATACGGAATATACCGATACAGACTCGCAGATCGTGCGTCTCCTTTACGGCCTGATCACGGATACCGAAAAGAGGGACCGGGACGGCCTTGCTCCCCTGATG
>CADCQZ010000272.1 GCA_902803675.1 uncultured Eubacteriales bacterium | reverse complement strand
TGTACGGTGGGGCGGAACGACACCCTGAACCGTTCCCGCAGGATCGGTGAAGGGTTCATACCTCTGTCATCCATCGCACGGAAATCGTCAGATTTTCGTGCGCGGGGCTGTGCAGCAGCCCCATTTTACAGCTTCAGTGCCTTCTCCCTGATCAGGAACAGGGCGTTGAGGGCGTCCATGGGGGTCATGGCCAGCACGTCCATGGCCCGGATCTCCTCGATGAACTCCGTTTCCGGCACGTGCATCAGGTCCACCTGGCGCTGTTTGGCCTTTTCTGCCGTGAGGATGTTCTGCCCCAGGCTGTTCTGGTCGCTGTTCTGCACCTCCAGGCGCTTCTCGATCTGCTGGGCCCGGGCCACCACGCTGCCGGGCACGCCGGCCAGACGCGCCACGTAGATGCCGAAGCTCTTGTCCGCGCCGCCGGGCCGGATCTTTCTGAGGAACAGCACCTCCTCGCCCATCTCCTTCACCGCCACGCAGTAGTTCACCACGCCCTCCAGGTGGCCCTGGAGCTCGGACAGCTCATGATAATGGGTGGCGAAGAGGGTCTTGGCGCCGCATTTCTTTTTGTCGCACAGGTACTCCACCGCCGACCAGGCGATGCTCAGCCCGTCAAAGGTGCTGGTGCCCCGGCCGATCTCGTCCAGGATCACCAGGGACTTTTCCGTGGCGTTCCGCAGGATGTAGGCCATCTCGCTCATCTCCACCATGAAGGTGGACTGGCCGCTGGCCACGTCATCGGAAGCGCCCACCCGGGTGTACACGCAGTCCACCAGGGAGATGTCCGCCTCGTCCGCGGGCACGAAGGAGCCCATGTGGGCAAGGAGCGTGATCAGCGCCACCTGGCGCATGTAGGTGGATTTGCCCGCCATGTTGGGGCCGGTGATGATGTGCATCCGCCGGTCCCCCAGGTCCATCTGCGTGTCATTGGGCACGAACTCCCCGGCGGGCATGTTCGCCTCCACCACCGGGTGCCGCCCGTTGAGGATGGTCAGCGTCCCCTCCTCGTTGATCCGGGGACGGACATAGCCCCTCTGCACGGCGCAGGTGCTCAAAGACAGCAGCGCGTCCAGGGCCTTGTACGCCTCGGCGGTCTCCTTGAGCCGGTTGAGGTGCCGCGCCACCTCGGCGCGCACCCCGTCAAAGAGCTCCGTCTCCAGCCGCAGCGACCGCTCCCGGTTGTGGGTGAGCCGGTTCTCCAGCTCCTCCAGCTCCGGCGTGGTGAAGCGCTCGGCGTTGGTCAGGGTCTGCCGGCGCCGGTACCTTTCCGGCACCAGGGCATAATTGGACTTGGTCACCTCGATGTAGTAGCCGAACACCTTGTTGTACTGCACCTTGAGGTTTTTGATCCCCGTTTCCTCCCGCTCCCGGGCCTCCAGGTCCGACAGGTACTTCACGCCGTTGCGGCTCATTTCACGCATCTCGTCCAGCTCGGGGCTGTAGCCCTCCCGGATGAGGCCGCCCTCGGTGAGGAGCACCGGCGCGTCCGGATCCACGGCTTTTTCAAGCAGTTCCGTCAGCTCCGCGCAGGGATCGATCTTCTCCGTGAGGGGCATGAGGGCCTCCCCGCCCATGCCGGAGAGCAGCGCCTTCACCGCCGGCGCCTCCTTGAGGGACCGGCACAGGGCCAGGCAGTCCCGGGCGTTGAGGCTGTGATAGCTCACCTTGGTGAGCAGCCGCTCCATATCATAGACCTTTTCCAGGCTCTCCCGCACGGCGCGGGCCTCCATGGGGGAGGAGACGAAAGCCTCCACGGCGCTCAGCCGCTCCTCGATGGCGTCCTTTTTCATCAGGGGCTTCTCCACCCAGGCGCGCAGCTGGCGCGCGCCCATGGCGGTCACGGTGTGGTCCAGCACCTGCAGCAGGGTGCCCCGGCTCGAGCGGTCCCTCAGGGACTCGGTGAGCTCCAGGTTGCGCCTCGTGGCGGGGTCCAGGGCCATATAGTCGCCCTCGCGGCAGATCTTAAGACCGGTGATATGCTCCAGGCCGTTCTTCTGGGTGCTGCTCAGATAGTGGAGCAGGGCGCCGGCGGCCCGCACGGCCTCCCGGTGCTCCCGCCCCAGG
>CADCQZ010000271.1 GCA_902803675.1 uncultured Eubacteriales bacterium | reverse complement strand
TGCTGCAGAAGAACGCCGAAGCCCTGAAGATGGGCACCATCGAGACCGCCAAGGAGAGCGAGCGCGGCATCGTGGATATCGAGACCCTGGTGGCCACGAACCAGAGCCTGATCGATACCATCGACGAGGTCATGCGCATCCAGAAGGAAGGCAGGCAGAAGAGGGTCGAGGCCGAGAAGACCCTGGCCCAGATGGAGACCACCCTCAAGCAGAAGCTGCTCACTTTCTGATCCGGCTTCCTGATCTTCCGGGGATAGGTTTTCGGGCCTATCCCCGTGATTTTTCAAATCAACACGAAAAGCGGGCTGTAAAGACATGGAAAGATCCCTGGTACTGACATATTTTTATCACAGCGGCTGTACCGTCAGGAGCAATGACACGCTCCTCGTTTTCGATTACTGGCGCGGGCAGAGCGACCAGCTCAAGTTTTTCGGGCTCACCACGGATGAGCTGAAAAAATACAGGCAGGTGATCGTGTTCGTGTCCCACGACCATCCCGATCACCTGGATGAGGTCATATACCAGTGGGACAAACCCGGTGTGGATATCACCTACGTGATCTCTTGGGACCTGCCCAGCCGCCTGAGAGGCAAAAGGATGCACGTGGGCGACCGGATACAGATCGGCGACGCCGTGATCACGGCCTATGACTCCACCGACAAGGGCGTCAGCTTTTACGTGGAGATCGACGGCTGCCGGATCTTTCACGCCGGGGACCTGAACCTGTGGCACTGGCGGGAGGAGAATTCCCTGCATGAGATCACCCAGGCAGAGAAGAGCTTCTACGCCAAGATGAAGGACGTGGAGAAGCTGAATATCGATCTGGCCATGTTCCCCGTGGATCCCCGGATGGGCGGGTTCTTCGACGCCGGGGCCAATTACTTCATCATGTCCGTCAAGCCCAGGCTGTTCATCCCCATCCACTGGTTCGACAGGAAGGAAGCGGCGAAGGAATTCGCACGCAAGGCCAGGACCCGATATACCGAAGTGATCGCCCTCACCGAGCCCAGGGACGCGCTGAAGGTGCAGTTCGAGGACGACTCCATCATCTGGCGCGTGCTGCCCAAGGAAGGCGCGAAGAGCTCCTCCGACGACGTGCTGGACAAGTTCAAGGCCGAAGATCCCTTTGTGGACAGCGATCTTCCCATCCGGCTCGACCCGGAAAAGGAGACGAAATGATCCCGATCATCGCGATGGTATGCCCCTCCAGAGAGGAAAAAAACTATCTGATCAGCCGTGATTATGTGAACGCCGTGCTCTCCGCCGGCGCCGTGCCGGTCATGATCCCGCCTCAGGCGGACGGGGAAAAGCTGGACACGCTGCTGGATCTTGCCCACGGGCTCATACTGACCGGCGGGGGCGATCTGGCCCCGGAGCGTTACGGTGAGAGAACGGAGCCCTTCTGCGGGGAGATCGACCGGGAACGGGACGAGGAGGAATACATCCTTCTTGAAAAAGCGCTCCGGCGCGGGATGCCCATCCTGGGCATCTGCCGGGGCTTCCAGACCCTCAACTGCTTCATGGGCGGCACCCTGTACCAGGACATCACCGCCCAGACGGGCTCCCCGATAAAGCACGCCCAGGGCGACAGGCGGTATGAAAAGATGCATGAGGTCGACATCCGCGAGGGCACACTGCTGAGCCGCTTCATGGGCCGCGGTACCGCCGGTGTCAACACCTGCCATCACCAGGGCATCAAGACCCTGGGGAGCGGGCTCATCTCCTCGGCCGCCGCGCCTGACGGCCTGATCGAGGGCATCGAGATCCCCGGGCAGGACGTCCTGGCTGTGCAGTGGCACCCGGAAGCGCTGTCGGCCGCGGATGACCCGCAGGCCAAGGCGGTCTTCTCCGGATGGGTGCGCCTGGCCGCGGCCAAAGGAGAGAAGGCATGACGATCGCCCTGATCGGGGACCTGCACGGCAACATGCCCGCGGTGGAGGCCCTGGATAAGGACCTGAAACGCCGTAAGATCGATACGGTCTACTGTCTCGGGGACCTGGTGGGCAAAGGCCCCTCCAACGCCGAGACCATGGACTGGGCCCTTGAGCGCTGCCAGGTCAACCTGCGCGGCAACTGGGACGAGGGCGTGGGCATGAAGCAGTTTCCCAACGACACGTTCTATCACCGGCAGCTGGGCGAAAAGCGCCTCAAGATCCTCGCGGAGCTCCCCCTGGAGCACCACTTCACCCTGTCGGGACGGAAGATCCGCCTGCTGCACGGGCGGCCCGTGATGGATGAGCCTTATTTCATCCATGAGAGCACGAAGGACCTGGAAAAGTATTTCGAGCCCGACTGGGACGTGGTGGGTTATGCCGATGTGCACCGCCAGGGCCTGAGGGTCATCGCCTTCCGGGGGATCCTGTTCAATACCGGCAGCGTGGGCAACGGCCTGGGCGTCAATATGGTGCAGTACGCGATCATGGACGGCGGGGACAGCCCCGATGATCCGCTGGACATCCGCCTCGTCACTCTCCCCTACGACCGGGAAAAGGCCGTCCGCCTCACCCTGGAGGCTGAAAAACAGGGGCTCAGGAACGCTCAGGCTTTCATCAACGAGATCCGGACCGGCGTATACGACCGGCCCTCATCGGGAAGACATCCCTATTGAACCGCACGGAGGAAAACAAAATGGATAATGAGGAAATGGAACTGATCGAACTGGAAGACAGCGACGGCCAGCCCGTCACGCTGAAAGTGGAACGGTACTTTTTTTACAACGGCGAGGAATATGTGCTCCTGAGCGATGACATCGACGGCACCGCCGCTGAGGAAGCGTCCTTCTACGTGATGAAAGTGGAGCCCATCGAGGGTGAGGACGACGACATGGTGGATTTCGTGCCCGTGGACGACGAGCTGAGCGAAGCGCTGCTCAAGGCCGCCCGGACAGTGTTTGATCCCTTCGACGGCAAGGACGATGAATGAGACTTTACACAGGAAGATAACGCTGCTCCCCGACTCCCCCGGCTGCTACCTGATGAAGCACGAGGGTGAGATCATCTATGTGGGGAAAGCCGTCAATCTCAAAAACCGGGTGCGCAGCTATTTCCAGGGCCGGGACCATACGCCGAAGGTGGCGTCCATGGTCAGGAACATCGACGATTTCGATATCGTCCTGTGCCGGACCAATCTGGAAGCATTGATCCTGGAATGCAACCTCATCAAGCTGCACAAGCCCTATTACAACATCCTGCTCAAGGATGACAAACAGTACCCCTACATCCGCGTCGACCTGAACGATCCCTACCCGCGGCTGACGCTCGCGAGGAAGGTGCAGCAGGACGGCGCGCGTTATTTCGGCCCCTACACCGGCGCCGGCGCGGTAAGGGACGTGCTTGAGAGCGTCAAGAAGCTGTTCCCTCTGCGGACCTGCTCCCAGGCCCTGCCCGCCAAAAAGGAAGTGCGGCCCTGCGTGAATTACGAGATCGGCCGCTGCCTGGGGCCGTGCGCGGGAAAATGCACGCCCGAGGAATACCGCGAGGCCGTGGACAGAGCCGTCGCCTTCCTGTCCGGCGACCAGCAGACGATCATCCGTGCCCTGAACGAGGAGATGCTTTCCGCCAGCCGCGCCTATCAGTATGAGCGCGCGGCAGTGCTCAGGGACAGGATCAGGGACATCGAGAACCTGGCCCAGCGCCAGCAGGCCTCCCAGATCCGGCGGTCGGACCAGGACGTGATCGCCCTGGCCCATGACGACGCCGACGCCATGGCGTACGTGCTCAGCATCCGGGACGGCAAGATCATCGAGGGGAAGCAGTACGCTCTCCCCCACGAAGGGGCCGAGCCCGTCGGGGAAGTCCTGTTCGATTTCCTGGTCCAGTACTACGACCGGCACGAGCCGCCCCGGGAGCTGCTGATCGAGGAGCTGCCCGGAGAAGTGCTGGAGGACGTGACCGAGTACCTCCGGCAGAAACGGCAGGGGGCCTGCGATGTCACCGTGCCCCAGCGCGGCGCCAAGAAGGGCCTGATCCTCATGTGCCGGAAAAACGCCGCCGACGCCCTGACGAAGCAGAACGCCCGGAAGCAGATCCATTATGACCGCACGGTGGGCGCCTGCCATGACCTGGCGGCCGCCCTGGGGCTGGATATCTATCCCCGGCGGATCGAGGGCTATGACATCAGCAACACGCAGGGCACCCTGTCGGTGGCCAGCATGGTGGTGTTCATCGACGGCGAGCCCGCGGTGAAGGAATACCGGCGCTACCGCATCAAGACCGTGGTGGGCGCGAACGATTTCGCGTCCCTCAACGAGGTGCTGGAGCGACGGTTCAAAAGAGCTCTTTCCGACGATCCGGAAACGAAATGGCCCATGCCTGACCTGATCCTGATCGACGGCGGGCCTGAGCAGCTGGCCTTCTCGCTCCGGGCCATGCGGGACCTGGGCGCGAACGTGCCCATGTTCGGCCTGGCCAAGAAGCGTGAGGAGATCTACCTGCCGGAAAGGCCGGATCCCGTGATCCTGGACCACCACACTTACGCCCTGCACCTGATACAGCGGGTGCGGGACGAATCCCACCGGTTCGCCATCACGTTCCACCGCAGCCTGCGCACCAAGGATACGATCCGCAGCAGCCTGGAGAGCATCCCGGGCATCGGGCCCCAGAAGCGCAAGGCCCTT
>CADCQZ010000270.1 GCA_902803675.1 uncultured Eubacteriales bacterium | reverse complement strand
CCCTGGCTGGAGGAGGAGTGTGTGGCGGCCTGTTCCGGAAGCTTTATCATCGACAGTGTTGACATCGACAGCGGACGGTTTTCCGATATCACCCTGCAGTGTGAACAGGCGGTCAAACGCGTCCTTGGTTTCGAGCTGGCGCATATCGGCATCAACAACGCGGACCGCGCCGAGGCCGGTGAGCGGGCGAAGCAGGTGGCGGACCTCTTCCGGCTGCCCGTACGACCCGGGGCCAATTCGACCTACGCGGGCGATGCCCTGGAATTCATGCACGCCGGGGTTTACGGCACCGTGGGCCATCTGGGGTTCTTCACCGGTTCGGCGGAGCGCGCCATGGCCTTTTTCCGGAAACGGGGCATCGATATCATCGGGGAGAGCATCCGCCGGGATGAAAAAGGGCGCGTCTGGTTTTTCTACCTGCGGGAGGAATTGTTCGGTTTCGCCCTGCATGTCATGAACAGAAAACGGCCGTGATCTCTTCGATCACGGCGCGTTTTGATCCTGTTTTGAGAAAACATCCAAAGTATCACGACGTTCACGGGCGGCCCAGCATGCCCAGATGATAGGGAAACCCGAAGGTGAACCTCACAAAGGTTTCATCCCCGTCGTCCGTCACGGCATGCCCCAGGACCTCAAGCACAGAGCACTGGCCGAGGCCGAGTTCGCTCACGATATCGGACGGGATGAGGACGCAAAACTCCGTTTCCTCCCCCGCCTCCAGATGTACGCTCCGGCTCACGAGGGCTTCCGGAAGCACCGTACCGTCGATGCTCATGCCTTCGATCTCAAGCGTCACCGGCCCGCCGTCCGGGACCGCCGCGCCGAATGTCAGGCTCAGGCACCGGTCCGTCTGCACATACAGGGCTGTTTCTTTCAGACTCAGTGCCATCCCTGACGCTTCCCGCGTCTCGGGCACTTGAGTCAGGGGCCATTTGGCCATCTGAGGCATTTTGAGGGGCTCCGACCAGGTCAAAGATCCGTCCGGGCCGGTCATCTCGAATACCGCCGCGCGGTCCGGTACCGAATAGAGGGGCAGGAACCGCAGGAAGACATCCCGGGCGTTCAGCGGCAGCGCGCATTCCTCCGCACCGGCCTCAGGCCATTCATCGAAGGGAAGGGGCGTTTGAGGAAGAGTCCTGAGCGCATTCACGAAGGCCGCGCCGGCTGTCATCTCCTGACCGGACAGAAAATAGCGACTTCCGTCCTCATCCGGATGCCAGACAGCGTCATGCACCCGTCCCTCCCCGCCGCGCATCTTCAGGATCAGGTCATTCCCCTCCCGGCGGTAGGAGAGCGGCCCGGACAGGATGGTGCCCGCCCCGTCCAGGGCATAGAGTGCCTCCCCGTGATAACTGAAAAAGACTTCGTCGTCCGAGATATACACGTTGTCCCGGTCCCAGACCTGCCGGAAGGCGCCCGCCGCCTCCTCCAGGATCAGCGCCCGGGCCTCTTTGATCGTCTCCTCGCCCCGGGATACCGCGAGCGTCACGTCGGTATAGTTGTCGTCCCGCACGTACATCAGCGCTTCTTCATCATCGGGGTCGATGATCTCCGGCAGCCACCGCTCGGCATAGTCCTCCGTCAGGCGTTTCAGCCCGGGAATGATATCCATCGATGAATACACAGAGCCCCAGACACAGCTGAAGTCATATTTGTTCCAGCAGGGAAAATAGACGCTCAGCCCGTTGACCCTCTCCGCGTTGCTCCAGGAGCGGATCACAAGATCCTCCAGAGCCTCCCGCAGCGGCCCGGCATCCCAGGTACCGTCCTTCTCCAAAAGCGCCGCCCAGTCCTTCAGGTCCACCAGATCCATATACACTTCTGAGCGGTCTCCCACTTCCGCAGCCGCTTCCCGCGCCTGAAGAAGAACATCGAACACTTCCGGCATCAGAGCATCGATCGCGCCGAAAAAATCATCCATCGCCTTCTCCGCGCGCTCCCAGCGTGTCAGATCCAGACAGGAGATCGCCACATCCAGGATCTCCTCTTCCATGGACCGCGCGAAGGCGTCCGCGATCACTTCCCCCGCTCGGGCACCGTCACGGGATCCCGAAAGGTCTCCCAGAAAGCTGTAATCCCATCCTCCGGAGGGCTCGATCTCCTGGGACGCGACCATGACTTCCGCGTAAGGCGCCATGGCGCCCGCCACCTCCGCCGAAGCCATCATACAGGCGTCAAAACCCACGAAAAGCAGGCGTTCTTTCGCGAACATCGTCTCGTGAAGAGCCCGCGCCATCTCCTCCAGGGTCAGCCCGTCCATGACGCCGCCGACCTCATACCTTTCATCGAAGCAGACCCCCGCCAGAGGCCCGCCCCCGTGGCTCCAAAGGATCAGGGCGTACTTTTCCGCCGGGAAGGCTTCCGACGCCGTCTGAAGGAAATCCCGCAGTGTATCGGCTTCCCCCATGGATACGCCCGGTGTCTCCCACTGTGTTTTAAGGCCCTCGCCGGTCACCAGGGACACGATGTTTTTGTCCGGATCCAGGCCGTTATGCCACTCATGGGAGCCGCCGGTCATCACGACCACGTTCACTTCGCCGTGATCCGGTACGGCTCTCATCATTTCCTCTATATCAGCCGAGGCCGTCCCGCCCCGGGTCTCCAGATCGGAGCCCGCCATATAGATCATCACCGTCAGGCTCCGCGTTTCGGGCAGAGCCTGAAAAGGCAGCATGATGAGAACTGCCAAAAGAATTGTCACAGTCCTGAGTCGCACGCTACATCCTCCACATACCTCTCCCGGAGGCACCCCTTGTTTCGCATCTGTCGAAGAACGCAAAGCGGTCTTATTTTCTGAAAAGGGTCAAAACGGCCTTAGTCAGCCGCTGGCCATAGTTGAATCTCTTTCCACCGTCCGTATGGATACCCAATACCTTATAGGCTGTGGTATAGATCGGGCCCCCGCTTTCACCGGCCTGCGTATCCGTTTCGTATCGTATACGTGTTTCGTCCATCACTCGGATCCTGCCCTTGCCGTACTTCAGGCTTCTCCCCAGGGAATAACCGGCCACATAGCAATTCCTGTTCGTCAGCTTTTTATCGCTCAGCTGCCATTGGGGCGCCAGATAGCCGGTCCTGGCACCGATACTGACCGGGAATTTGATGACCGCGTAGTCCTTTTCCACCAAAACGGTCTTGTTGAAACGCGTACCCAGATAAGCGGTGAACTTGCCGCTGTACACATAATAGGAAGTCGATCTGGCATGATCGTAACCAAAGAAAAAATCGATGTATCGGGCCGGTGAGTGATGGTCTGTACAGTACAGGCAGTGTGCCGCAGTCAGCATCCTGCATCTGGACGCCATAAAACCGGTACCCAGTGCCCAGCATCCGCACTTATACTCCACTTCCAGCAGAGCCATGGCCGTATAGGGAAATTTGCCGCAGTTCCTGATACGGATACGGGTATCTTTGCCGATGATGCTCTCCGTGGTCTTCTCCAGCCCCTCGGGGATATAAGCTTCCTCATCCGGGATCGACTCCCTGATGAACGGATCGTCAAGCTCCTCCGTCACATCGACATATACGATCTGAACGTTGCTTTCCCTGACTTCTGCCCGGACAGGGAGTGAAAAAGTCCCCATGAGGATCACCGCTGTTATCAGTGCAGAGATCAGCCTGTTCATTGTTTCTGTCCTTTCCGTAGTGAACTGTTTAAGGTCAGTCTAATCAGCATTTTGATCGATGTCAATCTATTTCAGAAAAATACGCCCGTTTTCCGTTCTGCGGTGATCATTTTCACCCTCGTTTTCACCCGGTAATCAGATCCCTATCACAATAAAGGGCTGCCCCGTACGGGGCAGCCCGATCGAACTCAAGTATCCGTCAGGGATTATATTTTGCCTGGGTATACAGCGTTTTGACGCGCTTGGACAGGCGATGCGCATGGTTCCAATCCTGGTAAACAGACGCGGAATGATGGATCGCGACGATCTGATAGCTGGAGTTGTACACAGGGCCGCCGCTCTGGCCGCCTTCGGTATCCATCTGATACTTGATGTGGTTGGCGTCCTCGATCTTGACCTTGCCCTTGCAGTAGCTCAGGTTGCGGCCGCCGGGATAGCCGGCCACATAGAGGGTCTTGCTGGTGTAATAGCTGTTCGCTTTCTGCCAGAGGGGCTTCATATAACCGGTCTTGCTGCCGACGCTGGTGGGGAACACGACCACGCCGTAATCATAAGAGCTGTCACCGCCGGTATAGCCCTTGGTGACCCACTGCCAATACCTTCCGGTATACTTATAGTAGGAAGTCCCTTTCCTGGAATTGTAACCGAACCAGAACTCGCACTTGGAAGCCCAGGTCCTGTGCTTCTGGCAATACAGGCAATGAGCAGCCGTGAGTAACTTGGTCTTGGAGACCATGGTGCCCGTGCCGACATACCAGCCGCCGCAGCAGGGGAGATAAAAACGCATCCTGGCCATGGTGGTGTAGGGGAATTTGTTGCAGTTCGAGATCTTTACGCGGTTATCTTTGCCGATGATCTTTTCGGAAGCCTTCTCGAGCCCTTCGGGGCAGAAATAGTCTTCCTCTTCTTCCGCATCCTCAAAAAGGATATCTTCCGCGTCCACGTCAATGATGCCGCAGCCGGCGGGAGTAGCCCATTCGCCCTCTTCCGCTACAGCCGGGATCACCGCCAGGCTCATAAGGCTCGCGAGGATCAGGATCAGTGCCAACAGTTTTTTCATGGTTTTTTCTCCTCTCAAAAGATTATAATATTATCCGAGATTAATATTATCTGAGATCACAAGGCTATTTGCTCCACAGTTTTTTGACCGCAGTCGTCAGGCGGTGCGCCATATTGTAGGAACTGTTCTCCGCGATATTGATCGCCACGGAATACTTGTCGTCATCGTAGAGAGGGCCGCCGCTGGAACCGCCCTGAGTGTCCAGGGTGTACTTCAGATGCGTGTTGTTAAGGACATAGACCTTACCCTTCTGCTTTTTGAGGATGCCGGCGTGATATCCGGCCAGGTTGAAGGACTTCTTGTTCGCGGCGTAGTTCCAGCGGATACCCAGCCAACCGGTCTTGGTGCCCACATTGCTCTTGAACTTGATCACGGCGTAGTCGTTGACGACGGTATAGTCGCGGCCTGTGAACTTGGTGCCCACATAGAACGTGACGGAGCTGCTCGTCTTGTAATAGTACTTGCCGTTCTTGGCATTATAGCCGAAGTAGAATGTGGCGGTCTTCGCGGGCGAGGAGCACTTGTAGCAGTACATGCAGTGGGCAGCCGTCAGCATTTTGTTTTTGCCCACCATGAAACCCGTGCCATACCAGCTGTGCCCGCACTTGGCGGTGACCACGATCTTGGCCATGCAGCAGTAGGGATAATTGCTGGGATTGATCACCCTGGCGCGGTTGTCCTTGCCGAAGATCGTCCTGTCCAGTTCTTCGGGGATATAGGGCTCGACATCCGGAACAGGCTCATCGAATTCAGGATGTTCTTCCTCTTCGGTCACATCCACATAAACGAACTCGACATTGCCTTCCGGATCAACGGCCGCTTCCTCCGCCAGAGCCGGCAGGAACACAGTGCCCGTCAGGGTCATCAGGGCCAAAAAGAGCGCGATAAGTTTCTTCAGCTTCATGCTATCCCCCCCTCGCTGATGCGTGCGACGAACTATGCTCCTTCTTTCGAATTATACTCCCGGGCGGCACCTTCGGTCAAGGCACAGCACGGCTTTCAGCACCGTCCTCTCAGGCGTTGTCATGCGATTTAATGTTTTTGTAACAAAGAGTTTATCTGAATTTAACAGCTGTGCCGTAGGCCATGACCTCGGCCGCGCCCTGCATGATACCGGATGTCGCGTAGCGGACCGCCACCACCGCGTCCGCGTTGAGGCCCCGCGCCTCTTCTTCCATCCGCTGCGTCGCCAGGGTACGGGCGTTCGCCATCATCTCGTTGTACTTTTTGAGCTCGCCGCCCACCAGGGTCTTGAACCCGGCACCGATATCCCTGAAAGCGTTGACGGTCTGCACGGTGCTGCCCTTGACCAGGCCGAGCACCTCGATATCCTTCCCCGGGACGTGATCTGTTGTGACGATCAGCATGATTTTGATCCTCCTTGTCGTTGATGATATCTATACCGGCACGCGCTCAAAGCGCGGAGCCTTTGTATTCATGAAACACGTTCACACGTCATGTCCGTCAGGGCCAGGCCGAGAAGGGGCACAGGGTCCGCCGTCGGGTCGATCCAGTATCTCACGGCTTCATCGGGAAGGATGAGAGGCATCCGGTCATGGATGAAGCGGACGCTCTCCCCCGGCTCCCTCGTGAGGATGACGAAAGAAGGGAGGCCGTTTTCCGGGCGGTAGAGGCCGCACAGCCATGTGACACGCGTGTCCCGGGGGCGGATCAGGTATTTATCGCCGGCGCGCCTGCGGCCCGCGGCGTCCGTCACGTGTTCCCACTCGAAATACCCGCAGGCGGGCAGAGCGCAGCGGTGGGCCCTGAAAGCCTCGCTGAATGCAGGCTTGTCCGCGGCCGTCTCCGAGCGCGCGTTGATCAGGAGCGACCGTCCTTTGAATCCCCACCGCATGGGGAATACCGCGGGTCTTCCCGTTCTTGTCACGGCGCGGGCCGGGACCACACACCCCGGAGCGGCTTCCCCGCTCCTTGCCACCGGGGCGTCCGGGGGGATCAGGGACTGAAGGGGCGAACGCTCCATCGCGGCCACCATGGCGCTCAGTTCCTCATTATCCCCGATATAGTACCGAGCGCACATTTCCTTCACCCCCCGATATCGACCGACCGAATTTCTTTCCGGTCTCATTATAACGGAAACACGGCGCCTGTCAAGGTTTCAATGCACCCACAGGGCGCGGGCGGTCCCCCTCCGGCTCATCAAAACAAAAAACCAGAGCAGGAACATCCGAGAGGCCGATTTCACTTGCCATGATCCGCCGCTCCGGGATATAATAGATTTGCGCTCGTATCAGGCAGAGTAGCTGAGACGGTCATATGTTCCGCGGACGGGGAGTTGCCGCGGAACACCGCGGGACCATAGGCCCGCCGCCGTCCCGGCGCATCCCGCTGCTCCAAGCTCCGGCTGCCTTTTGAGACGGGTATCCCCGCAAGGAGGTCGCCGGTATGACAAACGATCAAAGTTTCACCCATCCCTTTTCACGGGCTTACTGGAAGGCCGCGGCCGATGAGCTGAAGGACACGCGCATGCTCATCTTCGCCGCCCTGATCGTGGCCCTGAGGGTCGCTCTCAAATCCCTGAGCATCCCCATCGCGGCGGACCTGTATATCAATATAGGTTTTTTCGCCAACGCCTTCGGATCCATGGTATACGGGCCGGTGGTGGCGCTCCTGGGAGCCGCGGTATCCGACACCCTGGGAGCGATCCTGTTCCCGAAAGGGGCTTATTTCTTTCCTTTCATCTTCATCGAGATGGCCGGTTCCCTGGTATTCGCCCTGTACCTGTACCGGGTCAGGGTCACGGTGCGCCGGGTGATCCTGAGCCGCTTCACCATCGATCTTGGAGTCAACGTCATCCTGAACACCCCGGTGATGTGGCTGTACTACAGCATGGTGATGGGCCGCAGCTACGCGCTGTTCGACCTGATGCGCATCCTGAAGAACCTGGCGATGTTCCCGATCGAGTCCGTGCTGCTGACGCTCTTTCTCAAAATGATGATCCCCGCGGCCCGGCGGCTGGGCCTGGTCAAATGGGGCAGCGACGCCCTTCGATTCGACAGGAAAAGCATCCTGACCCTGATCGTGACCTTCCTCATCGGCTGCGGCTGCGCGGCGGGCTATTACGTGTATCACTACAACAACACTTCCCTGAGCGCCTCCTACACCGCGGCGCAGAGACAGGCGGTGAACCGGGCCGTCACGATGAAAGCGGTCCCGGAGGATGAGGCTTACGCGGCCGTCATCGACAGCGCCTTCTCCCGGATCGGGCTCGGGGAGATCACGAACGAATTCACGTTATACCGCATGGATGAGGCCCTGATGGCCGAGGCCGGTGTCAGCAGGGACGACGTATTCGCCCTGAGCAAAAGCCCCGCCGCCAAGGCAGCGTATCTGACGCGTGTGGGACACGGCACCGCCGTGACGGACAAGGGCACGGGAGAAGTGCTCAAAGCGGAAGTCATCTGGGAGGAGGCAAAGGGAGATGAGCCATGAAGCGATCCTGAGGGAGCTGGAACGCCTGTATCCCGACGCCCGCCCGCAGCTGGATTTCAGCAACCCCTACGAGACGCTCGTGGCCACGATCCTTTCGGCCCAATGCACCGACGCGCGGGTCAACCAGGTGACGCCCGCGGTGTTTGAAAGGTTCCCCACCGTCGAGGCCATGGCGCAGACCGACCCGGAGATCCTCTACCCGATGGTGCGGTCCTGCGGTTTCAAAAGCAAAGCCGAAAACATCGTGAACGCCTGCCGCATGATCGTATCGGAGTTTTCCGGGCAGGTGCCCTCCACGATGGAAGAGCTCACGCGCCTGCCGGGCGTGGGGCGCAAGACCGCCAACGTGGTGCTGGCCTTCGCCTTCGGCCAGGACGCGATCCCCGTGGATACCCATGTGTTCCGGGTGGCCAACCGTCTGGGCATCGCCCGGGCCGATACGCCCGAAAAAGTGGAGAGGCAGCTGATGGAGGCCTTTCCGAAGAGCACCTGGTCCAGAGCTCATCACTGGCTCATCTATCACGGACGCCGGGTGTGCCATTCCCAGAGACCGGACTGCGTTTCATGTACCCTGAAGCCCTGGTGCGCTTTCTATAACGGCGACTTGAGCTGTGACCGGAAAGCCTCCGACAGGAGCGGAAGAAAGGCGGACAAACATGGATCTTGAGAATATCGGCACGCTGCTGAAGACCTCGGGCATCAAGCTGCTCTGGGGCCTGATGGTACTTGTTATCGGCATCATCCTGATCAACGGCCTCCAGAAGATCCTCCGGCGGCACATCGACAAGATCAGGATCGAGCCGACCCTCAAGAGCTTCCTGAGCAACATCATCAGGATCATCCTGTATGTGATCGTGATCCTCACGGCGGTCAACGTGATGGGCATCCCCCTGACCAGCGTGATCACCCTGGTGGCCTCCGCCGGTGTCGCCGTCAGCCTTGCCATGCAGGGCGCGCTGAGCAATCTCGTGGGCGGAGTGACGCTGCTGATACTCAAGCCCATCGCGGTGGGGGATTTCGTCTCCGTCAACGGCATCGACGGCACGGTCAAGGGCATCGGCGCTTTCTACACGGATATGACCACGCCGGACAACCGGCACGTGTTCATGCCCAACAGCTCGATGGTCAACACCTCCATCGTCAATTATTCCCGGGAGGGGACACGGCGGATGGACCTGACCTTCCCCATCGGCTATGACGCGGATATCGGGAAAGTCAGGGAGATCCTGCTGGGCCTGGCGGAAAACTGCCCGACCGTCATGAGCGATCCTGCGCCCATCGCGGTCATGACCGCCTTCTCAGACTCCTCGGTGAGCATCGTTCTGAGGCTGTGGTGCAGGTCGGGCGACTATCTCACCACCATGTATTCCCTGCAGGAAAACGGGAAGAAGGCCCTGGAGACCGCCGGCATCGTGATCCCGTTCCCGCAGATGGACGTGCACCTCAAGCATGACAAGGAGGCTTTATGAGCACCATCCTGTTCGGTTATGACCCCGCTTTTCATCCCCTTTTGGAGGCCCTGTCTTTAAAGAAAAACGCCCGTCCCGTCTATCTGATGCCGGGTGACGGCCGGAAAGGGAACACGGTCCGGTCCGTGCCGATCCATCCCCATCAGATCAACGAGATGACGGACTTCGCCCTGGCCCATCAGGCCGACGCCGTTTTTCTCCTGGACAGGATCAGCCTTTCCCGCGGCGCCGCAGACGACGCCCGGGCCGTGGGCCTCAACGTGATCGGGCCCACCGTTCAGGCTCTTGCCCATATCAACCTGAAAGCCCTGCGCGGCGCCGCCTCCGCCCGCGGCTTGAAGATCACGGAAGCCCGGGCCTTCCCGGATCCCCGATCGGCGGCTGACAAAAACACCGCCTGGCCCTGCGTCCTTCTCGCTCCAGACGGGGCCGAAAGAGTCTTCCGCAGCGGCGGTGAGATCAAGAACGCGCTGAACCGCCGGGAGATCTCAAGAGCGGGGAACGAGTGGTACTGCGCCGAGCCCTTCCCGGGGGAGCGCAGGATGATCAGCCTGTACCGGGATCAGAAAAACACCGTCCCCTTCCTGTATGAAGAAGGCGACGGTGATTGGATCCGGATGGCCTCTGAACTGATGGAGAGCGCCGGTTACTATGGGTTCCTCACCCTGGTGCTCAGGGACGGGGACGGATGGGCCCTTGAACGGTTCGATCCCCTGCCCGCTCCCGGGATCCCGTGGGAGGAATGCTTAACGGTCCTGCTCGGATGACGGCCCGCCGGCCAGCTCGCGGATCCTGTCCCTGAGGACCGTACTGATCCGTTCCGCCTCATCCGTCGGCAGAGCGTTCGGATCATAGCGCACGCTTTCACCAAAGGTGACCGTGCGCTTTTTCTTGTCGCAGTACACCGGGATGAACTGGCACTCAAGGCCCGTCCGGCGGTAATACAATCGGCCGATCATCGCGAACCCCGTAAAGAAGTCGCTGACACCCTCGCGCACATAGTGGTGATCCTCGGACGTGGCGGAGTTTTCCGGGAACAGCAGGATATTGTCCCCCGCCTCCATGGCACTGACAGTCTCACGGAAAGTCTCTCTCAGCCGGGCGGGATCGGAGATATAGACCGGGATCGGTTCCAGGGACCCGATCATCCAGGCCAGGATCGGCCCCGCGAAACGGTAGGCCAGGCCTTTTTTCAGCCGTTCGGGGATCCATTTCTGGTGGGAAAAGTTCGTGGTATACAGGTACTCGGCGATCTCGTCCCTGTCGGCCATCTGATGGGTCACCCAGGGGCGTACGCTCCACGGCACGAACAGCGTCGCCGTCACGGGGCCGGAGATCTCCCCGTGGTTGCATACGAACACCGCGGCGCCCTGCGGATCCATGTGCACCCTGTCGCGGCCCACCACCCGGTGGTAGTACAGTGGCCGCAGGATGTGGATGACGATCCGGATACCGAAATGCTTCAGGCTTTTTTTGACGATCGCGGTCTCCAGCTGACTCTCCAGAGCGCGGTTCCTTTCCCCTTTGCCCGACAGGCGCATGTAGCGTTCCAGCTTGGCCATGTGCTCTCCGGTGAGGGGAAAGCGGATGGAGGCTATCAGGGCCAGCAGCGTCAGGATCAGCGCCGGCATCGTCATCACCGGACGCAGCCGGTCCACCAGCGCGGGCAAAGTATCCGGCAGACGGCCCGCCGCGAAGATATCCAGCAGCATCAGCCCT
>CADCQZ010000269.1 GCA_902803675.1 uncultured Eubacteriales bacterium | reverse complement strand
GTCGCATTCCTCCTGTTAAACGTTAAAATCCGTAATGATCTTGTTTGCCGACTATTTTTTCCGATACACTGCGGGGAACTTCCTCGTAGTGATCGAACTGCATCGTGTACATCCCGCGGCCCTGTGTGCGGCTCCTCAAGTCGGTAGCGTAGCCGAACATCTCGCTCAGGGGCACGCAGGAGTGGATGGACTGTTCCGCGTCGCGGGGCTCGATGTTCTCGATCTTGCCGCGCCTGGAGTTCAGGTCCCCCACCACATCGCCCAGATACTGGTCGGGCACGATGGTCTCCACCTTCATGACCGGCTCCAGAAGCCTCTCTCCCGCCTTTTCCAGGGCGTTCTTGAACGCCAGGGAACCGGCGATCTTGAAGGCGAGCTCCGAAGAGTCCACATCGTGGTAACTGCCGTCGATCACGGTAGCCTTGAAGTCCACGACCTGGAAGCCGCCAAGCAGACCGGACTGGCTCGCTTCTTTGATACCGTTGTCGATCGCGGGGATGTACTCCCTGGGGATCACGCCGCCCACGATCTTGTTCTCGAAGTGGTATCCGCTGCCGGGTTCACCGGGCTCGATGGTGATGATGCAGTGACCGTACTGGCCATGGCCGCCGGTCTGGCGGACATAGCGGCCCTCGGCTTCGACCGCCTTGACGATCGACTCCTTGTAGGAGACCTGAGGCTTGCCGACGGAAGCTTCCACCTTGAACTCGCGCATCATGCGGTCCACGATGATCTCCAGGTGGAGCTCGCCCATGCCGGCAATGATCGTCTGGCCGGTCTCCTGATCGGTGAAGGTCTTAAAGGTGGGATCTTCCTCCGACAGGCGCGCAAGGGCGTAGGCCATTTTTTCCTGTCCCGCTTTCGTCTTGGGCTCGATGGCCACCTGGATCACGGGCTCCGGAAATTCCATGCTTTCAAGGATGATCGGATGCTTCTCATCGCAGAGCGTATCACCGGTCGTGGTATCCTTGAGGCCGACGGCCGCGGCGATATCGCCGGCGAACACGTCATCCAGATCTTCCCGATGGTTGGCATGCATCCTCAGCACCCGCCCGAAGCGTTCACGCTTGCGCTTGGAGCTGTTGTACACATAGCTGCCATTGGCGATCTTGCCGGAATAGACCCGGAAGAATACCAGCTTGCCCACGAAGGGATCAGCAGCGACCTTGAACGCCAGAGCCGAGAAGGGCTCGTTGTCATCCGCCTTCCGCTCGATCTCCTCTTCCCTGCCGGGATGGATGCCCTTGACCGGCGGGATGTCCACGGGAGAAGGCAGATAATCGATGATCGCGTCCAGCAAAGGCTGTACGCCTTTGTTGCGGTAGGAAGTTCCGCACAGAACGGGGGTGAGCTCACAGCTGATGGTCGCCTTGCGGAGCGCGGCCTTGATCTCATCGTTGGTGATGTCCTCCCCGCCGATGAACTTTTCGGTCAGCTCATCGTCGGTCTCGCTCACCGCTTCGATCAGGGCTTCGCGGGCTTCCTCAGCCTTTTCCAGCATATCGGCCGGGATCTCTTCCTCGCGGACATCCTTGCCTTCGTCATCATAATAGATCTCAGCCTTCATGCGGAGCAGGTCCACGATCCCTTTGAAGGTCGCTTCCTTGCCGATGGGCAGCTGGATGCACACGGGCCTGGCGTGCAGGCGGGTGGTGATCATATCGACGACGCGCCCAAAGTTGGCGCCCGAGATATCCATTTTGTTGACGTAGGCGATCCTGGGCACATGATACTTGCTGGCCTGGCGCCACACTGTCTCGCTCTGCGGTTCCACACCGCCTTTAGCGCAGAACACCGCAACAGCGCCGTCCAGAACGCGCAGAGAACGTTCCACCTCCACGGTGAAGTCCACATGGCCGGGAGTGTCGATGATGTTCACCTGGCATCCCTTCCAGTAGCACGTCGTAGCAGCAGAGGTGATCGTGATGCCGCGCTCCTGTTCCTCTTCCATCCAGTCCATGGTGGCGGCGCCGTCATGGACCTCACCGAGACGATGGGTCTTGCCGGTGTAAAAGAGGATCCGTTCGGTCGTGGTGGTCTTGCCGGCGTCGATATGGGCCATGATGCCGATATTGCGGACAAGATCAAGCGCGTGTGTTCTGGGCATAAATGATTAGACTCCTTTTGGTCGGTTAGGGGATCACCAGCGATAGTGAGCGAAAGCCTTGTTGGCTTCGGCCATACGGTGCATTTCTTCCTTGCGCTTGACGGCGTTGCCGGAATTGTTGGCAGCTTCCATCAGCTCGTTGGCGAGACGCTCACGCATGGTCTTCTCACCGCGGTTCCTGGAGAAATCCACGATCCAGCGCAGAGCAAGGGTCTGCCTGCGTTCCGGACGGATCTCCATAGGCACCTGGTAGGTAGCACCGCCGACGCGGCGGGCCTTGACTTCCAGCTGGGGCATAACATTATTCAGAGCGGCCTGGAACACTTCGTTGGGCTCCTTGCCGGTCTTTTCACGGATCATCTCGAAGGCCTTGTAGCACACTTCCTGAGCGACGCCGCGTTTGCCGTCGAGCATGATCTGGTTGATGAGCTTGGTCACGACGGTGGTGCCGTATACGGGATCCGGCAGCACTTCGCGCTTCGGTATAAATCCACGACGGGGCATGGTTGTTCCCTCCTTGGTTTTGTTGTGTCGATGATCATGCCGCTTTACCTGCGCGTCAGCATCGCGCAGGCCCTCCATGTGAGGCGCGCACTCCTTTCGGATCACACGTGCCGGGATAATGTTCCTCTTATCCCGATCCGTCCCCTGACCCTCCGGATCTGTGCGTCAGCAAGGCATGAAGACCGAAAATGCTTTACTTCTTGGGCCTCTTGGCGCCGTAGAGTGAACGACCCTGTTTACGATTGGCAACACCAGCCGTATCCAGAGCGCCGCGGATGATGTGGTACCGCACGCCGGGCAGGTCACGAACGCGGCCGCCGCGGATAAGCACCACAGAGTGTTCCTGCAGGTTATGCCCGATACCGGGGATATAGCAGGTACCCTCGATCTGGTTCGTCAACCGGATCCTGGCGATCTTCCGAAGAGCGGAATTGGGCTTCTTGGGTGTGGTGGTCTTAACGCTCAGACACACGCCGCGCTTCTGCGGGCAGCCCTGCAGGATGGGTGCGGTTGACTTGTTTACAACCTTCTCTCTTCCTTTGCGGATCAACTGATTGATCGTTGGCATGGAAGCACCTCCATTTTTTTGATCGGAGCCGGATCGCGGCTCCTCCTATAACATCCCCGCAACCCCAGGGATATATAGTCACATGAACAGTTATCGGCACAGGCCGACAACTTAAGCATAATAACACCTGCGGGCGTTATTGTCAATCTGTTGTCAAAATTTATTTGGCGATTTCCGCCCTTTTCGAAGATTTTCCTGTTGACAAATCCCCTCATCTTTTATATAATACTCGAGCAGTCACGAAAGTGGCTGGTCAGAAACGGCATTGGGGAATGGTGTAACGGCAGCACCTACGACTCTGACTCGTATTGTCTAGGTTCGAATCCTAGTTCC
>CADCQZ010000268.1 GCA_902803675.1 uncultured Eubacteriales bacterium | reverse complement strand
TCGCTCCAGGGAAGCGAGCACGCGTTCAAGCTCTTCCCAGGTCTTCTTTCCCAGGCGCCGGAGCCTGTTCCGGTCATTTGTCCCCGCTGCTTTGAGCTGCTCCACGGTGTGGATGCCGGCGCGGGACAGGGCATTGTAAACGCGAACGGTGAGGTCCAGGGTATCAAGGGGCGTAAAGCCGTCCGCGTCATCATCGTCGTCTGTAAGGTCGAGATCGAAAATATCGTCATCAAGATCATCTGGCAGCAGCTGATCCTCCTCATCAGGTCCCGGGGCCCCGCCGGCTTTCACGGCGGCGCGGTCCGCGCTGCCCAGCAGCAGGGCCCCCGTGGCGCACAGGAACTGCCTGTCTGTCAGGCATCCGGGACCGTCGGGGATCAGACCGGTCTCTTCCGTCATCCCGACCGCCGCCGTGTGGGGAAAGGCCTCGGACAGGGCACAGCGCTGCCGCAGGTCCATCTCCCCTTCCAGACTGATCACGATACTGCCGTGGCCCTTGCCGGGATGCGCGGACGGGCCTGCCGTGATCAGGAGAAGCGCGTGATCCTCAGCCAGCATGGTGAGGGCCGTGAAGACCCGCTGCCTGTCCGGCAGGACATCCGGGTCGTCCGGATCGTCATCCGGCCGGGTGCCGGTGAAGAGCACGTCCCCGGGAGCGCCTGTTACATCCTTCAGGGCATACAGCTTTCTCGTGTCGTCGAAAAAACGGGGCAGCGGTCCGGGAGCGGAAGCGGATGGAGCGGAAAAGCCATCGAAGATCCAGGAAAGGTCCTCCGGCCGCGCGTCCGGTACCGAATAAGAAAACGCGGCGGCTTCCGGAGCCTCCGGATCGATGAGAAAACCGAGGAAAGCGCCTTCCGGCACAGCGGGCGCCGCGCGCAGGAGCCTTTCCGCGGCCCGGACAGCCGAGCCCGTCCGGCGGGAGTAAGAACAGTGATCCGTGTCAAATTTGAGGATAAGTTCGTTCGAAAGGCAGTTACGGTCCTTAAAAGGAAAACAGCTCAAATCCATATCCCCCTTTCTGAAGTGGAACTGTTTCGTCGCGATCCGTGCCCGATCCCATTCCCTTGGCCCGCTCATATCGCCGCGCGGCTTCGCCGGGGATGGGGATGACATGTTCGCGGATGAAGTTGTCAAGATGCGCGGCCCGGAGAGAAAAAAACCGGGCCCCGTCACGGATGGATGGACGCACTTTCCCTGAGGAAAGCCTGTTCATCATCCCGAAGAAGTCCAAGTGAGCGGTAATCTATCATATGAGCCGCCGGATGTCAAGAGAAAAACACGTGACAAACCGAAAGTTTACAAATTTACAAGCCGCGGGCCTGATCGTTCTTTTGTCCTTGCCTGTTTTCAAGTAACATGTTACAATACAGTAACAATTTTACATCGGCAGACGATCTTAAGTTTGAATACATCCGCAGAGGTTTGTCAAAATGCATCTTAAAAGGCGTTGGATCCTCCGATTTTATGATCTCGTCATATTCCTGCTCAGCGCGCTGTTCATCCTGGTGATCTACCCCAGCCACATCGACCGGCTGACCTTCGGCCAGGCGGCGGCCTATGCCGGGGTGGGCCTTTTGTGCGTCTTCATCGCGCGGCTGATCCTGAAGGTGTACGATCAGATCTGGCGCTACGCCGGGCCGAAGGAGTACATCGGCCTGATCCTGGCGGACGGCATGGCCTGCCTCACTTTCGTGCTGATCAGGGTGTTCTTTCCCCATGTGATCACCTTCGTGCGGGCAGTATCGCTCTTTACCCTTAACCTGCTGGCCTGCATCGCCCTGAGGCTGTTCTATCAGTGGATCTACCAGAACCGGTCCAGCCGGTCGTGGATAGAAAAATCGGCCCTGACGATCCTCAAGGGCACCACCGGCACCGCGTTCCCCAACGAACGGGCCGCCAACAACCGGATCAAGATCGCCATCGTCGGCGCCGGAAGCGTGGGCGCCCTCCTGGCGGACGAGCTGCTGCAGAACACCAAGGCCGCCTATCAGCCGGTGTGCTTCGTGGACAGCGACCAGGCCAAGGCGGGCCGGGAGATCTGCGGTATCCCCGTGCTTCCCGACAGCGAGGAGCTGAAAGAAAAGCTGGCCGGGCTGAAAGTGCAGGAAGTGGTGCTCGCCCTGCCCAACATCACCGCCGAGAGACGGAGCGAACTGTACGGCTTCTATAAGGACCTGGGCTACAAGATCAAGGGATATGACTACCCCACCCTGAGCACCGATGAGGGCGGCAAGCGTCATATCCATGATTTCGAGGTGGAGGACCTTCTGTTCCGCTCATCCAACAACTCCCTGGACGAGGAGACCAGGCGCTGGTATCAGGGCAAGAACGTGCTGATCACCGGCGGCGGCGGATCCATCGGATCCGAGCTGGCGCGGCAGATCGCGCGGTGCCGTCCCAGCCGCCTCACGATCCTGGATGTTTATGAGAACGGCGCCTATGACATCCAGCAGGAGCTCCGGATACGCTACGGGGACAGCCTCAACCTCAAGGTGGAGATCGCCAGCGTGTGCGACGCAGACAAGATCTTGAAGATCTTCCGGGAACACACCCCGGATATCGTGCTCCACGCCGCGGCCCACAAGCACGTGCCCCTGATGGAGCGCAATGTGTGTGAGGCCGTGAGCAACAACGTGTTCGGTACACTGAACGTGGTCAGGGCCTGCGAAAAATGCGGCGTCAAACGCTTCATCATGGTGAGCACCGACAAGGCGGTGAACCCCACCAACGTGATGGGAGCCACCAAGCGCATGTGCGAGATGATCGTGCAGAGCCGTTCCGGCTCCGTCACCAGCTTCAGCGCCACGCGTTTCGGCAACGTGCTGGGCAGCAACGGGAGCGTGATCCCGCTGTTCAAGCGGCAGATCGCCAACGGCGGGCCCGTGA
>CADCQZ010000267.1 GCA_902803675.1 uncultured Eubacteriales bacterium | reverse complement strand
CTCACCGATGACGCCAGCCGGGCCGCCAATTACTCCAACGAGGGCGGCGTCGGGTACAACCGCTACCAGAAAAACCTGATGGGCATGTGGCTGGTCAACCGGCTGCGGGACGAACTGTGCCCCGGCAGGCCCTGGGGGGAGATCGTGGCGGACGCGGAGGCAAAGCATTTCGATCATCTGGTGGACGTGACCGACCCTGTGTTCCTGGCGCCGGAGAGCATGAAGGCGGCTTTCGACTCGAAGCTGCCCCACCCGCCCCACTGCGCGGGCGGCTATTTCCGCTGCGCCTACCGCAGCCTGGCGCAGGGGTACCGCCAGGCGATCGAAGAGATCGAGAAAAACACCGGCCGGAAGTATGACAGGCTCTATATCGTGGGCGGCGGGGCCAGGAACGCTTTCCTGAACCGGCTCACCGAGGAGGCGGCGGGCATCAGGGTCGTTGCCCTGCCGATCGAGGCGACCGCAATGGGCAACCTTAAAATACAAATGGAGGTCGAATGATGAGTTACGAGGAAGCTAAGAAACGCTACGCGGCCCTGGGCATCGATACGGACGCGGCCATCAAAAAGCTGAAAACGGTCCCCGTTTCCCTGCACTGCTGGCAGGGGGATGACGTCCGCGGCTTTGATACCGATCCGACGAAGCCCCTGACGGGCGGCATCCAGACCACCGGCAATTACCCGGGGCGGGCGCGGGACCCGGAGGAGCTGATGGCGGATCTGGACATGGTGCTGAAACTGATCCCCGGCACACCGAAGATGAACCTGCACGCCAGCTACGCGGTCTTCGAGAACGGCGAGTGGGCGGACCGTGACAGGCTGGAGCCCCGGCATTTCAAAAAATGGGTGGAATTCTGCAAGGCCCGCGGCCTGGGCTGCGATTTCAATCCCACCTTCTTCTCCCACCCCAAGTGCGATCCCCTCACCCTGTCCAGCCCGAACGAGGAGACCCGCCGGTTCTGGATCGAGCACGGGAAGGCCTGCATCCGCATCTCCGGTTATCTGGCGAAGGAACTGGGCCAGAAGTGCGTCATGAACATCTGGACGGGCGACGGCTTCAAGGATATCCCGGCCGACCGTATGGGGCCCCGGGTCCGCTATCGTGAAGCCATCGACGAGATCCTCAGCGAGCCCTATGATTTCGACCTGGTCAAGCCCTGCATCGAGTCCAAGGTGTTCGGCATCGGTGTGGAAGCCTACACCGTGGGCAGCGCGGAATTCGCCCTGAGCTATGCCGCCATGAACATGGACAAGTGCATCCCCCTGATGGACAACGGCCACTATCATCCCACCGAGGTGGTCAGCGACAAGATCCCGGCGCTGCTGGCCTTCTTCCCGGAGATCGCTCTCCACGTCACCCGCCCCATCCGCTGGGACAGCGATCACGTGGTCCTGTTCGACGACGAGACCCGCGAGATCGCGCGGGAGATCGTCCGCTGCGGCGGCCTGGAGGGCCGTGTGGACATCGCGCTGGATTATTTTGACGCGTCCATCAACCGCATCTCCGCCTGGGCGACGGGCTACCGCAATCTCCAGAAGGCGCTGCTCTACGGCCTTCTCCAGCCCGTTGAGGAGCTCAAACACCTGCAGGACACCGATCAGTTCTCCAAACTGATGGTGGCCCAGGAAGAACTCAAGACCATGCCTTTCGGTGAGGTGTGGGACGAATACTGCCGTGTCTGCGGCAAGCCCGCCGACGGCGAATGGTATCCTCAGATCGAAGAATATGAAAAGAAAGTGCTGGTGGAACGCAAATGAAAAACATCCTTGAAGCGCCCTTTATGGTGGAAATGATCCGCACCGCGACCAATATGTACGACCACGGCTGGGACGAGCGCAACGGCGGCAATATCAGCCTGATGCTGGATGAGAGCGCCGTCAAGGAATACCTGGATACCGATCAGGTCCTCCGGACCATCCCCACGGGCTTCGTGGCGCCGGAGCTGGACGGGAAGTATTTCCTGGTGACCGGCACGGGCAAGTATTTCAAAAACGTGCAGTACGCTCCCGAGGTCAATCTCGGCCTGGTCCGTATCCGTGAACAGGGCACACAGGCGGACCTGCTCTGGGGCTATACCGACGGCGGCCAGTTCACCAGCGAGTTCCCGGCCCACATGATGAGCCACGTGGCGCGCCTGAAGGTGGACGCGAAGAACCGGGTGGTCATGCACTGCCATCCCGGCAATCTTCTGGCCATGACCTATGTGCACGATCTTGACGAGAAGGCCTTCACCCGCACCCTGTGGCAGATGTGCACCGAGTGCATCGTGGTGTTCC
The DNA here is from genome assembly GCA_902803675.1 of uncultured Eubacteriales bacterium. The sequence goes on along the minus strand of CADCQZ010000267.1, from coordinate 31 downwards.
CCGAGGGCGTCAACGTGCTGCCCTGGATGCT
>CADCQZ010000266.1 GCA_902803675.1 uncultured Eubacteriales bacterium | reverse complement strand
GTCGTAGTTCCAGTTGCCGGCCAGCAGTTCGCGCAGGGCCCACTTGTTGCAGTCGAAGCCCATCACGACCACCTTGCCGTTCACGCCGTGGGTGATGCCCGCCTCGTCCAGGGCAGCCACCGCGCCGCGGGCCATGCCGTCGTTCTCGGCGTAGATCACGTTGAAATCATCGCCCGCGTTGATGACGGCTTCCACGATCTTCTTGGCTTCCGCCTCGTCCCAGGTGGCGGTCTGCTGAGCGACCTTCACCATGGTGCCGGCCTCGAACTGCGCGTCCAGCGCGCCGGTGCGGCCCAGCTGCGCGTCGGAACCCATGGCGCCCTGGATGTGGATCACCTTGTACTCATCCAGGCCCAGGCCCAGCAGCCAGTTCACGGCGGTGTCGCCCTCGTCGGCCATGTTGGATACCACGGCGGCGGCGAAGAGCTCGGGATCACAGTCGATCATGCGGTCGAACAGGAACACTTCCACGCCCTGCTCCTGAGCGTCACGGAGCACCGCGTCCCAGCCGGTGGTCTCGGCGGCGGAGATCAGCAGGTAGTCCACGCCGTCGGTGATGAACTGGCGGGCGGCGCTGAGCTGTTCGTCGTTCTTGATGCTGTAGAAGGTCTTGGCTTCATAGCCGTTCTCGGCGGAGAACACGGTCTCGAAGTCCTTCACGTTCGCCTCGCGGTAGCCGGACTCGGACGGGGGGTTGTTCACGATGCCCACCTTGATGCCGTCAGCCAGGGCGGCGGTCACGGCGAGGGACAGCGCGAGGATCAGGACCAATGCCAACAGTTTCCTCATAATGATACCTCCGTTAAAATATTGTCGACTAGGCTCAATGCCTGTTGTGACCATTATAGGCGGGGGATGTCATCATGAAAATACACAGGCCTGCCGATATGGTTGAAAATCATCTGGAAAAGGAACGCGCCCGGGGGGCGGAAGTTGAATATTTTACTTTTCCGGTGGATTTTTTTCCTCCGCGGCGCGCCTGAAGTCGCTGGGAGTCACGCCGGTGTGCTTCTTGAACAGGTAGCTGAAGTAGTGGGCGTCGTTGTAGCCCACCTCCCGGGCGATCTGGGAGGACCTCAGGGCCGTGGTGGTGAGCAGCTCCCGGGCCTTGCCCAGCCTCAGGGCGGTCAGGTACTGGGTGAAGGTGAGCCCGGTCTCCTGGGAGAACAGCGTGGAAAAATGGCTCTGGGACACGTGCACCTCGTCTGCCACGTCCTGGAGCATCAGGTTCGGGTCGGCGTACCGCTCGCTTAAGAATCGGCGCGCCTGGCTCACCACGCCGCTGCCGGGGCCCATGCCGCAGCGCGCCCGGAAGGCGATGGCCCGGCGCACCAGGCCGCTCAGGCGGTGCAGCCCGGCCTCGCCCTCGGCCCTCAGGGCGTCCTCCACCATGCCGTCCGGCAGCTCGCTTCTCACGTCGCCCCCGGCCTCGGCGATCATGCGCCGCGCGGCCAGCGGGGCGGCCACCCGCAGATAGCCCAGGGCCAGGGCGGGATCCATGGACGCGGCGTATCCCGCCATGACCTTTTCCACGTCCTCCTCCGAGGCGTACTGCAGCCGCTCATACAAGGGGCTCAGGTCCCCTTCGGACAGCCCGGCGCCCTGCGCCGCGGCCTCATCCACGCCGGCGATGCGCCTGCCCCGATGCCCGGCGGCGGTCTCCAGGTGCCTCACGTGCCGGGCGGACTGCATGCTCCGCCGCACCAGATGGTAGTCGTCCACCGTTTCGCCCACGGCGAAGAGCAGTTCCTTCTGGCCCAGCAGCTCCGGCAGGCGGATGGCGGAATTGGCGAAGGAATAGGCCCGCTCCTCGGTGTCCGCGTGGTTGTCGCCCATCACCAGGGCCCGGGCCCCGTGGGGGGCGCCGCAGGTGAGCACGCCCCCGCCGCTCATCTCGGCCAGGGCGCACAGGGCGGCCCGGCAGGCGGCGCGCTCATCGTCCGCCGCCTCGAAGGAGATATCGATCACCGCGTAGCAGGGGGCGGCCAGGTTCACCCCCAGGGCGCGCATCTGTTTGAGCAGCGCGTCGTCGTCCGCCGGGTCCCCCTCGTCGGTGAACAGGGAGGAGAGCAGCTTGTCCCTGAGGAAGCGGTTGCCGTGGGAGATGCTCTGCCTCAGGGCGCTCAGGCGCTCCCGGTCCCGCTGCTTTTCCTCGATCTCCGCCCGGGCGCGCTGCAGCGCCTGCCTCAGTTCCGCGGAGGTGACGGGCTTGAGCAGGTAGTGCCTCACCCCCAGGGCCATGGCCTTCTGGGCGTAGGCGAAATCGTCATAGCCGCTCAGGATGATCCTCTCCACCCAGGGCATGGTCCTTTGGACTTCCTCGCACAGCCGGATGCCGTCCATGAAGGGCATGCGGATGTCCGTCAAAAGGATGTCCGCCCCCAGGTCCCGGATCATGGGCAGGGCCATCTCGCCGTCGGGCGCCTCGCCCACCAGCAGGAAGCCCTCCTCCTCCCAGGGGAAGGAGTTCCTCAGGCTCTCCCGGATGGCGATCTCGTCATCCACGAGAAACACTTTCATCATGCTCCAGCTCCTCCTTTCCCCGCACGGGCACGGTGAATGTGACGATCGTCCCCGTATCGCCCGATGTGATGACGAGGCCCTCGTCCCGCCGGTAGTACAGCCTCAGCCGCTGGTCCACGTTCCTCAGGCCGAAGCCCTTGCCCTCGGGATCCGAAAGCACGCCCGGCCCGGCGGCCTCGGCATCAAGGGAGCGCCGCACGTCCTTGAGCCTGTCGGGGCCCATGCCCTTCCCGGTGTCGGTGACGGCAAAACAGATCTCGTCCCCGTCCCTCCGGGCCGTGACGCGGATGGTGCCGCCCCCGCGCCGGGCCTTGATGCCGTGGTACAGGGCGTTTTCCACAAGGGGCTGCAGTATCAGCTTGGGCACCCAGGCGTCCTTTAAGTCCCCCTCGGATGTCACTTCGTAATTGAGGATGTCCCGGTAGCGGATCTTCTGGATGCTCAGGTAGGCCTCCGCGTGCCTGAGCTCCTGCTCGGCCGGGATCCAGTCCGCGCCGGCGGACAGGGAGATCCTGAAAAAGTCGCTCAGGCTGCGGGTGAGGCGGATCACGTCCTCCGCCTTCCCGGATTCCGCCTGCCACACGATGGTATCCAGCGTGTTGTACAGGAAATGGGGATTGATCTGGGCCTGCAGCGTGCGCATCTCCGCCTTGGCCAGGTGCTCCTGCTTGAGCCTGTTCTGCTCGATCAGGCCTTCCAGGCGCTCCGCCATCGTGTTGATCCTGCCCGCCAGGGTCTTGAGCTCCGCCACGTCCACTTTGCTCACCCGCTCCCCGAAACGGCCCTCGGCGATGCGCCCCACGGTCTCCTCCAGCCGCGTGAGGGCGTCCCCGATCGCCCCGGTCAAGCGCCTGGTGGCGGTGCGGGTCCAGATGAGGGCGAAGATGAGCAGCAGGACCTCGGCCGCCGCCGATCCCAGGAGCACTTCCCGGATGCGGCGGCTGGCCTCCGCGGCGCTCTCGATCTCCTCGGCCAGGAAGGCGTCGATCTTGTCGCCCACCAGCTCGCCCACCTGCCACACCTCGTCCACCACGGCCTCGATCTGGCTCACGGGCCGCTTTTGGGCCATGCCGTCGCGGATCTCGTCCGCGTAGTGCTCCAGGGTGTCCATCGTGCGCCGGGCCACGGTGAGCTGCACGGCCCCGCTGCCCTGGGAATTTTTGAGCAGGTCTTCCAGGGTGCTGTCGATCGCGCGGATCTTTTCCTCCACGCCGCTGGAGGGGTAGTCCGTCCGCCCGGCGGTGACGCTGAACAGGTCCCGGGCCAGTTCCGTCTCCACCACCGGCTTGATCCGGGCCGCGGTGTCCATCCGGCGGATCATGCCCTGGTACCGGTCGGTGTAGACCAGCATGAGGATGAGGCCGGTCACCACGGGGATGACCAGCAGCGCGGCGACGGACCATACGTTCCGCCGCACCGCGGCGGCGATGCTGGTGGGTCTTTTCGTCCGCATAGATCAGAATCCCTCCACCGCCGGGTCATTGAGGTCCTCAAGGTCGCTGAACGCGCTCTCCACGGGGTGGGACACTTTGGGTATGCTGCGGCCGCCCACCAGGCCCTGCACCAGGCTCATCACCGATCCGCCCAGGGCCGGGGTGCACTGCACGATGCAGTTGACTTTCCCCGCCTTGAGGGCGTCCACGGCTTCCTTTTCCCCGTCCACCGAGATGAGCAGGATGTCCTGCCCCGGCCGGATGCCGCTTTTTTCCATCACGTCCACGGCCCCCAGGGTCATCGAGTCGTTGTGGGAATAGATCACGTCGATCCCGTCCGGGCCGAATTCTTCCAGCAGCGCCGTCATGCACTCCTCGCCCTTGGAGCGCAGGAAGTCCCCGGAGATGGAGGCGACGACGGTAAAGCGCGGATCCTCTTTGATCACGTCCATGAAGCCCCGCTGCCGGTCCCGCATGGGCGTGGAGTCGATGGTGCCGCTGATCTCCGCGATATCCATGTGCTCCGCGCCCACAGCGTCCGCCTTTTTGATCAGGTATTCCCCCGCCCGGCGGCCCTCGGCGTAAAAGTCCGCGCCCACGTAGGCGGTGTAGAGCGTGTCGTCTTTGGTCTCGATCATCCTGTCCATCAGGATCACCGGGATCCCGGCCTCCTTCGCCTCCCGGAGCACGTTGTCCCAGCCGGTCTCCACGATGGGGGAGAACACGATCACGTCCACCCGGCTCGCGATGAAGGAACGGATGGACTTGATCTGCATCTCCTGCTTCTGGTTGGCGTTCTCCATCATCAGGGCGAAGCCGTAGGCGTCCGCCGCGCTCACCATGCTGGCGGTGTTGGCGATCCGCCAGGAGCTCTCCGCGCCCAGTTGGGAAAAGCCCACCACCACGGAGCCGTTGTCCTTCGTCTCCGGGGCTTTCTCCGGGGCGCACCCTGAAAGGAGCAGGCATATGAGTGCCAGTAAAAGGGAAAAGATCCTTAAGCGCACAGCGTATCACCATCCGTTCCAGATACGAAAAAGCTCTGTTTAAGTTCCGTCCCGCCTATGATAGCACATTTGCCCCGGGAAATACAGGTTTTTTCTGTTCACGACAGCGGCGGCTGTGATAGAATAGACCGACGAGTTTTCTTTAGGAGGTATCATCCCGTGATCAAAGAGTTTGTCACCCTCAGTGAGGAGAGGAAAGTCACCCTCACCTGCTACCTGGAGGAGACCAAAGGGGAATTCGGCGCCGTCGATCAAAGGCCCGCGGTGCTCATCCTGCCCGGCGGCGGGTATCATTTCTGCTCCGACCGGGAGGCCGATCCCGTGGCCTTCCCGTATCTGAGGGCCGGGTACCACGCCTTCATCCTGCGCTATTCCCTCAACGATCAGGCCGTCTGGCCCCGGCCCCTGGAGGACTACGAGGAGGCCATGAGCCTCATCCGCGCGAACGCCGGTGTTTGGCACGTGGTCCCGGACCGGATCGCCGTGATCGGCTTTTCCGCCGGCGGGCACCTGGCAGCCTGCGCGGCGACCATGTCGCGCAACCGCCCCAACGCCGCCATCCTGGGCTACCCGGTCATCGACGGGCCCTGCGCGAAGGATTATCTCGCCTCCGCGCCGGACGTGCCCTCCCACGTGGACGCAGCCACCTGCCCCTGCTTCGTGTTCGCCACCCGCACGGACAATCTGGTGCCCGTGGAGAACAGCGTCCATCTGATCGACGCCCTGTGCCGGAACGATATAGCCTTTGAGAGCCACATCTATTCCAACGGCGGGCACGGCCTCACCACGGGGGAGGAGAGCCTCAATTACGGCGCCTTCTCCGGCCGCTATCCGAAGTGGGTGGAGGACAGCATCTCCTGGCTGGGCGACATGCTGGGCGGCGTCTCTCCCTCCGCCGGCCTCACGCCTCCGAAGTTCGGCCCCAAAGTGAACGGGGACCGGGACGACACGCTCGGCTTTGAGTGCACCTTCAAACACCTTGCCGCGTTCCCCGAGGCCATGGAAGCGATCCGCGAAACGCTGCCCGGCATCGAGGACAGCGTCCCTTCCGCCGCCCTCCACGTGATCCGCCTGTGCGACCGGCTGTGGGACTATAAGGGGGACCCGGAAAAGCTTAAGGCGCTGGAGGAAAAGCTCAGGAGCATCCCGAACAGACTGTGAAACAAGCGATGATGTGTCACAAAAATGCCGCCCGGCTCGATGGCCGGGCGGCGCTTTTTGCGGTCCGCGCTTTACTCTTTGACTACGAAATTTTCGTTCGTCAGTTCATTATACTTTCCCCTGGGTACGTAGTGGGTGTGCAGGTATTCATGGGAGGCGTGGCAGCCGGGGGCGCCCCACTCCTTGTAGAACTCGATCACGGCGGGGTTCTCGTGGGACTTGCGCAGGGGTTTGCGCTCGTCTTCCTTATAGATGGCTTCCAGGCGCTTTTGCCGCACCACGGAATACTCCTCCCGCGGGCGGGGCTGGCCGCCGCCGGTGATGCAGCCGCCGGGGCAGCCCATCACCTCGATGAAGTGGTAGGGGCTCTTCTCGTCCCGGATCTGGTCCATCAGCTTGCGGGCGCCCTCGAATCCGCTGGTCACGGCGATGCGCACCTCGAATCCCTCGGCGGCCTTCCACTCGGGCTTCACGTTCTCCAGTTTGATGGTGGCTTCCTTGATCTGATCGAGCCCCACGATGGGGGACACGTGCAGGTCGGGGAAGGGCAGCTCGCGCCCGGTCACGATCTCATACACCGTGCGCAGGGCGGCCTCCATCACGCCGCCGGTGACGCCGAAGATGTCCGCCGCGCCGGAGGACAGCCCCAGGGGTGCGTCGAATGCCTCCTCGGGCAGGGACAGAAAGTCGATGCCCATGGCCTTGATCATGTCGCCCAGCTCCCGGGTGGTGAGCACGGCGTCCACGTTGGGCACGCCGTCATTTTGAAGCTCCGGCCGCGCGCACTCGGTCTTCTTGGCGGTGCAGGGCATGACGGACACCACATACATATCCTCGGGCTTTTTGCCGAGTTTCTTCGCGTAATAGCTCTTGATCACCGCGCCGAACATCTCGTGGGGGCTCTTGCAGGTGGACAGATGAGAGAGCTGATCCGGGAAATTGTGCTCGATGAACTGGATCCAGCCGGGGGAGCAGCTGGTCATCATGGGCAGGGTGGCCACGCCGCCGGAGAGCACTTTTTTGAACCTCTCCAGGAACTCCGTGCCCTCCTCCAGGATGGTCAGGTCGGCGCTCCAGTTGGTGTCGAACACCGCGTCGAAGCCCATGCGCCTGAGGGCCGCGGCCAGGCGCCCGGTCTCGCAGCAGCCGGCCGGCAGGCCGAAGCACTCGCCGATGCCCACGCGCACGGCGGGGGCGGGCTGCACCACCACGTATTTGTTCGGGTCGGAAAGGGCTTCAAGCACCCGGGCCTTGTGGCTGGTCTCCTTCAGGGCGCCCGTGGGGCACACCACCACGCACTGGCCGCAGAAGGTGCAGGCCGTGGAGCCTAAGGGGAGGCTGAAGCCGGGGGTGATCACGGTGTCGAAGCCCCGGTTCTCCGCCGTGAGGATGGAGGTGGTCTGGATGTTGCGGCACACCGATACGCAGCGGCGGCACAGGATGCACTTGTTGGGATCCCGGGTGATGGACTCGCTCACGTCCAGGGGCTTGAGACGGCGCTCGCCCTCGTAGGGGGAGTCCTCCACGCCCAGCTCGCGGCCCAGGGCCTGGAACTCGCAGTCCTGGTTGCGGGAGCAGGTCAGGCACTTCTTGTCGTGATTGCTCAACAGCAGCTCGTACATGGCCTTGCGGGCTTCCCGCACCCGCAGGGTATTGGTCTGGATCACCATGCCGTCCCGGGCCTCCACCACGCAGGCGGCCTGCAGGTTGCGGGCCTTGGGGCTCACCTGCTCCACCACGCAGATGCGGCAGGCGCCGTATTTGTGGATGCCGGGCATGTAGCACAGCCGGGGGATGTGGATATTGTTCAGGTCCGCCGCCTCCATGATGGTGCTGCCGGCGGGGGCGGTACATTTTTTGCCGTTGATGGTGAGTGTGATGTCTGCCATTGTACTTACCTCCTGTCGCAGCGCAGGCAGCGGCTGGCTTCCGCGCGGGCGTCCAGCTCGTGCATGCCCAGATTGCGTTCACGGAAGCTGCCCACGGCCTCCTCCGCGTCCACCTGACGGGTCAGGAACCGGTTATGGGGCACGATGTCCCCTTCGATGTGGTAGTCGGTGATGGCCTGGTCGAAGCCCTTGAAGAGCTCGCCCCTGCCGCCCAGGTACTTGTCGATGCCCGCGGCGGCCACCTTGGCCTCCGCCACGGCGTTGACGATGTCCTCCGGCCCGCGGTGAGCGTCGCCGCCCACGAATACGCCGGGCATGGAGGTGGCCTGGGTGTACCGGTCCGCCGCCACGCGCGTGCCGTTCAGGTTCAGTTTGCCCTTGAGGAAGTGGGTGTCCGGGGTCTGGGAGATGGCCGCGATCAGCACGTCGAAGTCCTCGGTGACGGTCCTGCCGCTGGGCACGGGGGTGCGGCGGCCGGACACGTCGAAGCCGCCCAGGTTCTGCTTCATCAGCACCACGGACTTGAGCTTCCCGTCCTCGCCCTTAAGCTCCACGGGGTTCACCAGGGTGCGCAGCTTCACGCCCTCTTCCAGGGCGTCATGGATCTCGGCCTTGTCGGCGGGCATGTCCTCCTGCTCGCGGCGGTAGAGGATCACCACTTCCTTCGCGCCCAGGCGCACCGCCGTGCGGGCGGAGTCGATGGCGGTGTTGCCGCCGCCCACGATGGCCACGCGCTTGTCGGTGAAGTCCAGGTCGTTCTTGAGGAAGCGCCGCTTGAGGAAGTCCAGGCCGTGGTACACGCCGTTCAGCTCCTCGCCGGGGATGCGCAGCTTGAGCGCCTTCTGGGCGCCGATGGCGATGAACACCGCGTCATACTTCTCATACAGGGAGCGGAAGGAGATATCGTCGCCCACCTTGGTGTTGAGGATGATGTTCACCCCCGCCCGCTCGATATTGTGGATCTCCCGCTCCAGGATGTCCTGGGGCAGGCGGTAGTCCGGGATGCCGTAGGTCATCACGCCGCCGGCGCGGTATTCCGCCTCGTAGATGTCCACCCCGTAGCCCAGGCGGGCCAGGTAATAGCCGCAGGTGAGGCCGGAGGGGCCGGCGCCGATGATGGCCACCTTCTTGTCAAGATGCGCGGCGGGCTTCAAGTCCTCATCGGAGGGGAAGCCCAGGCGGTAGGCCCAGTCGGTGGCGAAGCGCTTGAGCTCGCAGATGTTCATGGCCTCGTCCACGGTGCCGCGGCGGCAGCGCCTCTCGCAGGGATGCGTGCACACGCGGCCGCAGATGCCGCTCAAAGGATTGTCCCGGAGCATCACCCGGGCGGCGCCCATGTAGTCGCCGGTGGCGATCAGGCTCATGTAGCCGGGGATGTTGATGCCGGCGGGGCAGGTGTTCTCGCAGGGGCTGGACACCAGGTCGCCGCACACGCCCGCGACGCACTTGTGCTTGAGGATATGGTCTTCATACTCCTCCCTGAAGAAGCGGATGGTGGACAGCACCGGGTTGGGCGCGCTCTGGCCCAGGCCGCACATGGCGGTGTCCTGGATGATGCGGCCCAGCTTCTCCAGCCGGTCGATGTCGCACAGGCAACCCTGGCCGGAGCAGATGCGCTCCAGGATCTCCAGCATGCGCTTGGTGCCCACGCGGCAGGCGGTGCACTTGCCGCAGCTCTCCTCCTGGATAAAGTCCAGGTAGAACCGGGCGGTGTCCACCATGCAGGTGTCCTCGTCCATGACGATCAGGCCGCCGGAGCCGATGATGGAGCCCAGCGCCGCCAGGGACTCATAGTCCAGCGGCGTGTTGATATAGTCCCTGGTGATGCAGCCGCCGGAGGGGCCGCCGGTCTGGGCCGCCTTGAAGGCCTTGCCCCCGGGGATGCCGCCGCCGATGGCGTAGATCATCTCGCTCAGCGGCGTGCCCATGGGCACTTCCACCAGGCCCGTGTTCACGATATTGCCCGACAGGGCGAACACCTTGGTGCCCGGGCTCTTCTCCGTGCCGTACTGCCGGAACCAGTCCGCGCCGTTCAGCATCACGGCGGGCACGGTGGCCAGGGTCTCCACGTTGTTGATGATGGTGGGCTTTTCGAACAGGCCGCTCTGGAAGGGGAAGGGGGGCTTCTGCCTCGGCTCGCCGCGCTGGCCTTCCACCGAGGCCATCAGGGCCGTTTCCTCGCCGCACACGAAGGCGCCGGCGCCGATGCGGATCTCGATGTCGAAGTCAAAGCCGCTGCCCAGGATGTTCTCGCCCAAAAGGCCCTCTCTTCTGGCCTCCTCCAGGGCGGGCGCGAGGCGCTCCATGGCCACGGGATACTCGGCCCTTAAGTACACCACGCCGTGCCTGGCGCCGATGGCGTAGCCGCCCAGCAGCATGCCCTCGATCACGCTGTGGGGATCGCCCTCGAACACGGACCGGTCCATGAACGCGCCGGGGTCGCCCTCATCGGCGTTGCAGATGATGTATTTCTCGTCCCCCGGCTGGTTATAGGCCGCCTCCCACTTCACGCCCGTGGGGAAGCCCGCGCCGCCGCGGCCCCTCAGGCCGGACTTTTTCATCTCGTCGATCACCCATTTGCGGTCGCCTTTTTCCAGGGCCCGCGCCAGGGCCATGTAGCCGTCCCTGGCCACATAGGCGCTCATGCAGTTCACGTCGATGAGGCCGCAGTTCCTCAGGGCGATGCGCACCTGGTTGCGGAAGAAGGGGATGTCCCCGATATTGGGGATGTGCTTCTTCTGGATGCTGTCATAGAAGGTGTATTCCACCACCGGCTTGCCGCCGATGAAGTGCTTTTTCACCACCTGGCGCACTTTCTCGGGGGTCATCTCGGTGTAGTAGGTCTTCTCCGGGAACACCGACACCACCGGGCCCACGGCGCAGGTGCCCATGCAGCCGCCCTCGATCACGGCCACTTTGCCGGTGAGGCCCTGCTTCTCGATCTCCTCCACCATGGCGTCCCGCACGGCCTTGCACCCGGAGGAGATGCAGCCCGTGGAGTAGCACACCAGGACCAGGTGCTCATACTTGCCCATCTTTTCAAGGTAGGCTTCCTTCATTCGGTCAAGATCCGCGATGCTCCTGATCATGCGTCGGCACCTCCTTCGTCCATTTCGGCGTAATGGGCCAGGATGCCGCGCAGCTTGGTGGGATTGACCTGCTTGTACACGTCATCGTCCACCATCATGGCCGGCGCCAGGCCGCAGGAGCCGATGCACCGAACGATCTGGAAGGTGAACAGCCCGTCCTCGGTGGTGCCGCCCACGTCCACGTTCAGCTCCTTCTTGATGGCCTCCACCACTTTTTTGCCGCCCCGCACGTAGCAGGCCGTGCCCTGGCACATGCGGATGGTGTGTCTGCCCTGCCGCTGGGTCGTAAAATAGGAATAAAAACTGACCACGCCGCTCACTTCGGACACGGGCAGCCCCATGCCGTCGGCGATGAATCTCTGCAGTTCCATGGGCAGATAGCCGTAGATCTCCTGCGCCTCGTGGAGCACCATGATCAATGAGCCGGGCTTGTCCCGGTATTTCTCGATCACTTTGCCCACGGCTTCATACAGCGCTCTTTCGTCGGCTTTGCCCGGGGATACGGTCTTGTCGCTCATCAGGCGTTCCTCCTTAAAAGGTCTGTGGATGGGTCGGTCGGGGTCGTCGGGCACGCTTTCCTTCGTGGGCCGTTCTCCTATCGTGTTTTCACCTCCGGCATAAAGAACGGCAGGGGTGTTATCGGGTCGAATATTCTCCATATATTACACACTGTGAGATATTATATGCGTTCGGTCCCACTGTGTCAATGGTCAAAGATGCTTTGAAGTCGATTTTTTTGCAAACGTTTGTCAGTCAACTGCCCTGGTTTCGCGCTCAACGACTTTTTGACACGAATGCGTGCATGCCTGTATTTGTGTATACAAAACTGCATTTATTCTGTATTTTCCTTGACAGGCCCACGGGGCTCCCATATAATTTTTGCATTATTTCCCAACGGGGAAAAATAGAGAAGGAGGACTGTTCTAATGAAGAAACTGCTTGCTCTCATGCTGGCCGCGATGATGATCGTGGGGCTGGCGAACGTCGCTTTCGCCGAGGCTCCCGCCTATAAGATCGCTATCATGACCGGCACTACCTCCCAGGGCGAAGAAGAATTCTACGCCGCTTCCTCTCTGGCCGAGAAGTATCCCGGCGTGGTGCTGCATGACACCTATCCGGACGCTTTCTCCTCCGAAGTCGAGACCACCATTTCCAAGCTGATCGCTTTCGCCAGCGACCCCGACGTGAAGGCCATCATCTTCGTGCAGGCTGTGCAGGGCGCTACCGCCGCCTTCACCCAGATCGCCAAGGAAATGGGCCGCGATGACATCCTGTTCATCGCCGGCGTGCCCGCCGAGGATCCCGCTGACATCGCCGCCGCGGCCGACATCGTGCTGGCCAACGACGAAATCGGCTGCGGTTACCAGGTGGCCGACCT
>CADCQZ010000265.1 GCA_902803675.1 uncultured Eubacteriales bacterium | reverse complement strand
GTCCGATCGCGGATCTGCCGAAAATGAGCTCAGGAAAGCCCTTATCCGATCATGATCATTCGTTCGGATAAGGGCTTTGATAACCATGTCAAATTTCATTCATCAGCCGTCAGGGCGTCTTCAGCCTTTTATGACAGTTCGGGACGCGCATGGCTCCCTTTCTCATCGAAGGTCACCCGGATCTTCTGCGGGATGCTCTCCTCCAGCTTGTCCACGTGGGAGATGATGCCCACGAGCCTGTCGCCGCCGGACAGCTGGCCCAGCACCTCCAGGGCCTTGTCCAGCACGTCCGGGCTGAGGGTGCCGAAGCCCTCGTCGATGAACAGGGCGTCCAGCTTTTTGCCGCCGGCGTGCATCTGCACCACATCGGAGAGGCCGAGGGCCAGGGACAGCGAGGCGTAGAAGCCCTCGCCGCCGGACAGCAGGGAGGATGGACGGGCCTTATGATCGGGAACGTTGTTATCGCGCACCTCGATCTCCAGGCCGGCCCTGGCGTTTTTGCGGTCGGCCTCCTGCTTATGGACGAGCTCGTACCTTCCCCCGCTCATGATATTGAGCCTCTGATTGGCCATATCCAGGATCTCCCTGAAAACAGCGCCCATCACGTACCGGTCGAAGCTGAGCTTGCCGCCCTCGCCGGCCGAGCCCACGGCCAGGTCCGCCAGGTCGTTCAGGCGCTTCCAGGCCGTGTCGGTCCCCGCCAGGACAGCCTTGTATTCCCTCGCCTTTTTGAGGATGTCCAGGTGCCGCTCCAGAGTGCCGGTGGCGGACACATACGCGGCATCGGCTTCTTTCTGCTCGGCCTCCATGGCCGTGATACGGGCCTGGAGCGCCTCCAGATCCGTATAAGTCTTCCCCGCCGTTTTCCGTTCCAGATCCGCGATCCGGTCCCGGGTATTGACGGTGTCCTTGTCGTGATCGATGACGGCCTTGTTATTCGCCCGGAGCCAGGCCTCGCCGTCGGCGCCCTCCAGGATGTCCAGCTCGCGGAGCGCGGCGTCCGCGTCGATAAAGCCGTGAGCCTTCAGGGCGGTATCCATCTCCCGGTCCGCCTCTCCCAGGGCCTCGGCGCGCTCGGGGATCTCTTTTTCCTTGCCGTCCAGCCGCCCCTTCACGGTGTCCCGGAGCTGCCGCGCGGCCGTCTCGGCCTGGGCATGCGCCTCGATCTCCGCCTGTGCCGCGGCCCGCTCTTTGGCCCACGCGTCGCTCCGCTCCAGGGCTTCCTCATAGGAGGTGAAGGTCAGAGCTTTTCTCAGCGTTTCAATGGCGGTGTTCTGCTTGAGGGCCTCGTCGTGACAGCGGCGTTCTTCCCCGTCGAGGGCTTCAACGCTCTTTCGGAGACCCTCCAGGGTTTCCTGATCGGCCGCCTGCTTTTTCACAAGGTCGTCCCGGAGCTTCTTTTGATCGTTCGCCTTTTTCAGGGCGGCCCGGGCAGTGTCGAGCTTTTCGGCCAGGTCCTTGTCCGCGGCGGTGAGGAAAGCTTCCGAGGAGAGCTGCTCCCAGGTGCAGCCGGGAAAAAGCGGATCCGCTTTGCGCATCAGGGCATGTTTCCGGTCGTCCAGGCCCTTGGTGAGGGACTGCACGCGCTCATCCTGTTTTTTTCTGGCCTCATCCGCCTGTTTGAAATTTCTCTCCGCTTTGCGCACCCGCTCCTCATCGGGCGTGTCCTCGGACCGGGCAGCGAAATGCTCCTCATCGGCCGCCTCATGGACGGCGCCGCACACCGGGCAGCGCGCCCGGCCGTTTTCGCTGATCTGCTGCCGCAGCGTGTCCGCCAAAAGGCCGGCCTGGCCGCGGATGAACTTCTGATAGAGATCGTTATGCGCGGCCGCGGCGTCAGCCGCCCTGGCGTTCAGGGCCAGCAGCGCGCTCCTCTCCCCTTCCAGGGCTTCCTCCTCTTTGCGGATCGACAGGACGGTCTCCCGGATGCCGCCCCTGCCCGTGAAAGTCTCCAAGGCCCGCGCGGCGCTCTCCTCCTCGGCCGTCCGGGTCTCGGCGGCGTGATCGGCATCCTTCAGTTCCCCGAGCTGTTCCGCGACAGCCTTGAGGCCGGTGTCGAGCGCCTGCCGCTTCAGCTCATCCGCTTCCTTCTTAAGGCGGGCGGCCTTTTCGGCAGTCTCCGCAGCGGCCTTGTCCCGGACCGCCTGATCCAGTTCCTCATAGCGCGGCAGCTGCTCCCGAAGGCTGAGGATCTTATTATAAAGCAAAGTGACCAGTTCCTTTTTATCGGCATCGCCGAGCGTGACGGCCTTCGCCGCTTCCAGCGCGCTCTCCTTCTCCCCGAGGCTGGCTTTCAGCCGTTCGGCTTCCGCCTCGGCGTTTCTGAGCGCGTCCAGGGCGCCCGACCGGGCGTCGATCTTCGGCTTCACCCTGTGAAGGACGGTATCCACGGTGCCGACCGAACTTTCAAGGGCCCTGACGGCGGTCTCTCCCGCGGCAAGCTCCTCCAGTCGCTTCTTCAGTTTATTCAGATCGTCCAGATCGGCGTTGACGCCCTCCGCCGCGCCCCGGGATCCCATGAGCGCGTTCAGCCGATCCCGTACTGCCTTCCTGCGCTGTTCCGATCTTGCCAGGGCCTCCCGGTCGCCGTCCGTGAGGGCCCGCAGGTTGTCAAGGCACGCCGGGTTTTCGGGAAGGTAGGGCAGCCTTTCCTCCGGAGAAAAAGTCCCCTCCGGGAAGCCGGCGGCGATCAGGTCCTGCAGCTTCCCCGCCGTGTCCCGGCGGCGCGAACGCAGCATGTCCCGGGCGCCGGCGAGCAGATCCCGGTAGCGCACGAAGGAGGAATTGTCGAACAGCCGGCCCAGGATCTCGTTTTTCTTGTCGCTGTCCGCCTTCAGGAACTCCCGGAATTCGCCCTGGGCGAGCATGACGATCTTGCGGAACTGCTCGGCGTTCATCCCCAGGATCTCGGCGCAGCGGGCGGTGACCTTTTCCTGACCCTTGACGGTGATCCCGTCCGGCTCTTTAAGATCCGCGTCCTGCGACCCGGACCCGTACTGATCCGAAGTGCCGCGCTTTTTGCTGAAGTGGATGGACCTTGTTACCGTGTACTCGCGCTCGTCCTGGGAAAAGACCAGTTTCACCACGGTGTCCACGGAAAGGCTGACCCGGTCGCAGTGCATGCGAAGCACTTCCCGGTCGCTGCCGCTGGCGCAGCCGTAGAGGGCGAACACGATGGCGTCGAAGATCATGGTCTTCCCCGCGCCGGTCTCGCCGGCGATGAGGAACAGCCCCCGGTCAAATTCCCTGAACGGGATGGTCGTTTTTTCGGCGTAGGAGCCGAAAGCGGTCATTTCAAGCAGGATGGGTCTCATTTGTTCTCCACCTCCTGACGCTCAAGGTGATCCAGGATCGCCCGGAATTCCTGTTCATCCGGGTCCGCCCGGCCGGCCGCGGCTTTCCTTGTCAGCTCCCCCACGAAGGTCATCAGATCCGCGTCCCGTTCATCCGGCCCGGTCCCGTTGTTCCGCTCCTTATAGAAATCGGCGAACAACCGCTCCACGGGGATCTCGCGCATGTCCTTCGCGCCGGTGAAGACGGCCCGCCCGGTGAAGGGATCGAACTCGGAGGAGAGCTCCAGCACCCTGCTGCCCCGCGCCTGAAACGCCTCATTGAGGAAGGATGAGATATCCGGGGTGACGCGCATGTCCGTCAGGACGATCTTGAGGTACTCGTTCTCCCGGGGGCGCTCCACAGCCTCCCGGCGGATCTCGTCATATGTCCCGCGGATCTCGCGCATGCGGTGCAGGGGGGCGATATCCAGCCTCTCGATGGCGGGAGCTGCGCCCTTTTGGGGCAGGGTGACGAGGAGCGGGCCCTTCTTATCCTGCTTCGTTTCGTTGAAGTGATAGCACAGGGGCGAGCCCGCGTAGCGCACCTGCTCCCTGCCCACGGGATAGGCGGCGTGGATGTGGCCGAGCGCCGCGTATTCGAAGCCGTCAAAGGCCGAATGATCCACCTGGCCGACGCCGCCCACCGTGGTCTCCGATCCCCCGCGCGCCCCTTCCTGCCCGTCCGCCGTGACGAACTGATGGGCGATGATCACGTTGCGCTGCGTAAAGTCGATGGGCTGGGCCTGAAGGATCCGACGGACGGCGGTATCGTAATCGCGGATGGACTCATCCTGAAGCACGTTCGCGATCATGGCCGGGTACACATAGGGCAGCAGCCAGAAGGTGACCGGGCCGTGCTCGTCGTGAAGGGTCGCGCGCGCCAGCTCCGGGTCATGATCCAGGGGCCTTGAGATGTACACCTTCCGGTCCTCCAGCAATGGGGCCAGGAAGGACAGATGGTATACGGAGTCGTGATTGCCCGCGGTGATCATCACGGTGATATCCATCCGGGCCAGCTCCGTCACCAGATGCCCCAGCAGCTGGGCCGCCTTTCCCGGGGGCAGGCCCCGGTCGTATACGTCCCCGGCGATGAGGACGGCGTCCGGCTTTTGCTCCCGGGCAAGGTCCAGGAAGCGGTCGACCCACACGCGCTGGTCGCCCGAGTCGATCAGGGAAAGATTGTAGATGGATTTGCCCAGGTGAAGGTCCGCCAGGTGCATGAAACGCATATCGGTATCCTCCTTATGCAAAAGGCTGAGCCTTTTGCAGTTATGATCGCCAAGGCGAACTATGAGTTATGAATCGCTCCGCAATGTTATGAGCCGCTTCGCAGCGTTTGTAATGGCGATCATATCAT
>CADCQZ010000264.1 GCA_902803675.1 uncultured Eubacteriales bacterium | reverse complement strand
TCGCCCCGCTGGCTCTCATCCCGGGCGATCATGTCCAGGGCATGGCGCAGCTCGGATACTTCTTCCTGGGCTTTGCGCACCGTTTCGCGCTTTTCTTCGGCGTCCGCGCGGGCCAGGGACAATTCTGTCTGGAGCCTGACGGTCTCCTCGTCCATCTTTTCCCTGTCCACTTCGACCGTGTCGTTCATGTCCGCCACACGCTTCAGGTCTTCCTCCAGGGCGGCGATGCCGTCCCGGAGCTGTTCCACGGCCGCCAGGAGCCGTTCTTCCTCGGCGGCGTTCTTCTCGCAGGCCTCGCGGGCCTTGCCCACGTGCTCCTGCTCGCGCGCCAGGCCGATCTCTTCCTGATGCACCCGTTCCACGGTCTCCGCGAAAGCGTTCTGTTTCCTGTCAAGGTCCTCCCGGGCGTTTTCGAGCTCCTTCGTCAGCCGGGCGAGGATCTCTTCGCCCCGCCTGACCGCCTGACCCGTTTCCTCGATCTGCCTTTCCCGGCTCAAGAGGCTCGCGGTCCTGGCGGCGGTGCCGCCGGTCATGGAGCCGCCGGAGTGCATGACGTCGCCCGCCAGGGTGACCAGGCGGAAGGCGTGCCTGCCCGCGCGCATCACGGCGATGCCGCTCTGCAGATCCGTCGCGATCACGGTGCGGCCCAGCAGGTTCTCCACGATGCCCCTGTATCGGGGGTCGTAGGTGATCAGTTCGCTGGCGATCCCGATGCAGCCGGGCATGGAAAGGAGCCGCTTTTCCTCATTGGTCAGCAGGCGGGGGCGCACGGTGGTGATGGGCAGGAAGGTGCACCGGCCCAGTTTGTTGTTCCTCAGGTAATCGATCAAACGCTTGGCGGCGTTCTCGTCTTCCGTGACGATGTTCTGCAGGGCGCCGCCCAGCACCATGTCGATGGCGGTCTCATACTCTTTGGGCACGTGGATGAGCCGCGCGAGCACGTCGTGCACGTCCGGGTCGCCCCGGCCGTACTGCAGCGCTTTTTTCACGGCCTGGGAGTAGCCCTCCATCTCGCGGGAGAGGTCCTGCAGCAGTTTCAGGCGGCTCTTGTCGGTCTCCATGTCCAGCCGCACATGCTGGCACCTGTCATCAAGGTGCCTGGTCTCATCCGCCAGGGCGGTGAGCGCTTCGTTCTCCTCCCTGGCCGCGGCGTTGAGCTCATCGAGCAGGGCTTTTTCTTCCGTTTCCCGGTCCTCGGCCTCCTTCAGGGCTTCCTTCAGGACGGTATCCTGGGCCCGGGTCTCCTCCAGGCGGTCATTGATCTCATCGAGCCGCTGGGTCATCTGGGCGTGGACGGCCATCTGTCGGGTCTGCTGATTGCGCACGTCCCCCAGGCGGTTCACGGCTTCCAGGATGGCGGTCTTATGCTCATCCAGCGCTTTTTCACGCTCGTCCGCCAGATCAAGGGCCTGTTTGAGCTCGCTGTCGGCCGCTTCCAGTCGTTTTTCCGCGTCGGAGATCAGGGCGGCCTGCTTTTTCCGGCTCTCGCCGGTCTCCAGGCTCAGCGCCCGGTCCCGTTCCAGCTGCCGCTCCATATCCGAGATGCTCTCACCGGTCTTCAGGAGCTGTGCCCGGTCATTCTCGGCCCGGATCATAAGGGCCTGATGCGCTTCCTTTTTGCGGTGGTACGCGTCCTGAGCGGCCTGATGCTTTTCCCGCAGCGCGCTGAGCTCTTCCTCCACGGCCTGCAGTTTTTCACCGATGCTCCCGCGCAGGGCCTGATTGTCCGATATGGCTTTCTCGTGCTGCTCCAGGGCTTCCTTCAGGCCGTCCAGGGTGGCCTGGATGGTGTCCAGACGGGCCTTGCTCCTGTCATAGCGCAGCACGAAGATGTGGATCTCCAGTTCCTTCAGCCTTCCGGAGATCTCCAGATATACCCTGGCTGTCTCCGCCTGCTTCGAAAGGGGCTCGATCCGGCTCTCCAGCTCGCTGAGGATGTCGTTGACCCGGCTGAGATTGTCGCTCGTCCTCTGGAGCTTCCTTTCGGCGTCCTCCTTGCGGTAGCGGTAGGTCATCACGCCGGCCGCTTCCTCGAATACCGCGCGGCGGTCATCCGATTTGGCGGACAGGATCTCGTCGATGCGCCCCTGACCGATCAGGGAATATCCCTCCCGGCCGATGCCCGTGTCGCGGAACATGTCCAGCACATCCTTGAGGCGGCAGGCGGTCTTGTTGATATAGTACTCGCTGTCCCCGCTGCGGTAGACCCGCCGCGTCACCATGACCTCGGAATACTCGGACTTGAGGTCATGATCCTCGTTGTCGAATATCAGGGACACTTCGCAGTAATTGCTTTTTTTTCTCAGAGCGGTCCCGCCGAAGATCACGTCCTCCATGCGGTTCCCGCGCAGGGTCCGCGCGTTCTGTTCGCCCAGCACCCAACGGACGGCATCGCCGATGTTGCTCTTGCCGGAGCCGTTGGGCCCGACGATGCCGGTGATGCCGTCGTTGAACACGATCTGAGTTTTATCGGCGAAGGATTTGAAACCGTATATCTCGAGCCGTTTGAGCTTCATTTAGCCTTCCTCGCTCACAGTGAGCTTGTCCAGCGCTTCCCGGGCCGCGGCCTGTTCGGCGCTCTTCTTGCTTTTGCCCGTGCCCCTGCCCAGGCTTTTTCCCTTCAGGAGCACCTCCCCCGAGAGGACCGGCGCATGATCCGGCCCGCTTTCGCCCACCAGGGCGTATTCCGGCAGGATGCCCCAGCGGGCCTGGGTCACCTGCTGGAGGGCGGATTTGGCGTCGGCGGCGGAGGCCTGGTCGTCCACGGGGAACAGGCGGTCGATGACGGCGCTGGCCTCAGCGTAGCCGCCGTCCAGATAGACCGCCGCCAGCAGCGCCTCCATGGCGTCGCTCAGGGCGGCGGCGTTCTTCCTTCCGCCCTGGCGGGCGAAGCCGTGCTCCATGGTGAGGTACCGGTCCAGGTCAAGGGACCCGGCCACTTTGGCGAGGGCCTCCTCGCAGACCATCCGCTGGCGGATAAAGGTCATCTCGCCCTCACGCTCCGTGGGAAAGTGCCGGTAAAGGCTGTGGCTGACGGCGAGCTCGAGCACCGCGTCCCCCAGGAACTCCAGGCGCTGGTTGTTGGGCGCGCCGCAGGAGGGATGCTTCATCGCGAGCTCTATCAGGGCTTTGTCCCGGAAGGAGTAGCCCAGCTTTTTTTCCAATAACTGATACATATATCAAAAAAGGAACCGGCGGCGCGCTTTTGCAGCGCCGCCGGGACGGGTTCAGATGTGCTGCTCGATGTAGGCGACCACGTCACCCACGGTCTTGAGCTCCGCGATGACCGCGTCTTCCACGGTCAGATCGAAATGGTCCTCCAGGTCCATGATCAGCACCATGGTGTTGGCGCTGTCGGCCTTCAGGTCCTCCAGCAGGCGCTTGTCGGGCGTCACGTCCTTGAGGTCCACTTTCAGCTGGGTGGAGATCATGCCGGCTACCGTATCGAATACTTCCTTGTTCATCGTTTTCTCCTTTCATTCCGGAAAAGTTCTATGTTCGCCGCTTCGCGGGTCACATGCCTCTGTTCGGATCAGCGTCACTTGCCGCTCATGGCGGAGATGCCCTCGCTGATCATCTGGGGCACCTTGTTGTCCGTCATCCTGACGGCCTGGCGGATGGCGCAGGCGATGGCGTGAGCGTTGCTGGACCCGTGGGCCTTGACCACGGCCCCGTTCACGCCCAGCAGGGGCGCTCCGCCCACTTCGGTGTAGTCCATGCTCTTTTTCACGCGGGAAAAGGCGGGCTTGGCGATCAGTGCGCCGATCTTGCCGCGCATGTCGCTGAGCAGCTCCTTTTTGATGATGCCCAGGAGCGTGCCCGCCACGCCCTCCATGAACTTGAGGATCAGGTTGCCGGAAAAACCGTCGCACACCACCACGTCGGCCACGTCGGCGGTGATGTCACGCCCTTCCACATTGCCCACGAAATCAAAGGGCGCCTCGCTCATCAGGGGATAGGCGGCCTTGACCAGCGCGTTGCCCTTCTCCGCCTCGGCGCCGATATTGACCAGGCCCACGCGGGGCTCCTTCAGGCCCATCACCTGGCGCATGTAGACCGAGCCCATCAGCCCGAACTGGGGCAGGTACTGGGGCAGGCAGTCCACATTGGCTCCGCAGTCGATCAGGCAGAAAAACCCTTTGCCGTTGGGCAGCAGCGGGGCCAGGGCCGGCCGGTCCACGCCCGGGATGCGGCCCAGACGGAACATGCCGCCCGCGAGGACCGCGCCGGTGGATCCCGCGGACACGAAGCCGTCGGCCTCGCCTTCCCGCACGGCGAGCATGCCTTTGACGATGCCGGAATTCTTTTTCTGCCGGACGGCCATCACGGGCGCGTCATGGTTGGTGATGGTCTCGGGGGTATTAAGGAACGTGAATCGGTCCGCGATGTCGTCACAGTCCTTCAGCAGAGGCTTTACGGCCTGCTCTTCGCCTGCCAGGATCATCGTCAGTTTGGGATCGGCCCGCAGGGCTTCGAAAGCGCCGGCGACCGTGCATTCAGGGGCGTTGTCTCCGCCCATCAGGTCCAAAAAGATCTTAGCCATGATCTTCCCTCCGTTTCTGCTATGGGAAACCACTGTATTGTAGCACACGGCGGGCAAAATGGCAAACGGTCCGCCCGGGCGGAAGACGAAACTTTGACTTGAAATCACGGTCCATATTGGATACAATGCATTTGGAAGATGTCCCTGCCCCAATACCCGACGGAACGGATCGATCATGTACGGAGGTCCCTTTGCTCATTCACAGTACCGCGGATGATCTCGATCCCCGGAAGATCGCGTTCAGCGGCCAGTGCTTCCGCTGGCAGGTCGGGGATGACGGCTCGATCCTGGTGCCCCACGCGGGCAGGACGCTCCTTCTGATCCCCGCGGGCGGGGATGCCTGGAGCCTCAGCTGTTCCGGGGATGAGTTCGAGAGCGTCTGGAAGCCCTACTTTGACTGGGAGACCGATTATTCGGCGATCAGGGCCAGGGTGACGGATGATGATCCCTACCTTAAAGAGGCCTGCGCCATGGGCGCCGGGCTGAGGATCCTGCGTCAGGATCCATGGGAGGTCCTCATCAGTTTCATCATCTCCCAGAACCGCAGCATCCCGCAGATCCGCCGGTCCGTCAGCTTTTTATGCGCCATGGCCGCGGGGGAGGGGGAGACCGCCGAGGGATGCGTCCTCCCGTTCCCCTCTCCGGAGCAGGTCCTGTCTTTGGGGATGGCGGGCCTTGAAAAATGCCGCCTGGGTTACCGCGCGGGCTATGTGCTCTCGGCGGCGGAGAAGGCCGCTTCCGGTCAGATCGCCTTTGCGGACCTCGGCGCCTGCGGCCTTTCCGGATGCCTTCAGGCGCTGACGGCTCTTTACGGTGTGGGGCCCAAGGTGGCTGCCTGCGCCGCACTGTTCGGGTTCCATTATCTGGATGCCTGCCCGGTGGATGTGTGGATCCGCCGGGTGTTTGAGCGGGAGTATCCCGACGGGTTCCCGTTTTCCCGGTACGCTCCCTGGTGCGGGGTGTACCAGCAGTATATTTTCGAGTATGAGCGCCGTCTGGCGCGGGATCAAGGAGGTCCGGTATGAAAAAAATGTATTTGAGAGCCGCTGCGCTGGTCATGGGATTGCTGCTCCTTTGCGCTCCGGTGTCCGCCGAGATCAGGAAAGGGGACAGCGGCGAAAACGTGGCGGAGCTGCAGCGGATGCTCCTGGAGCTCGGTTTCCTCGAGGACGAGCCCGACGGTTCCTACGGCCAGAAGACCGAAGCGGCCGTGAAGCTCTTCCAGACTTACTGCGGCCTGAAGGCCGACGGCCGGGCGAGCGACGATCTGGTGGCGATGGTCTTTGACCTGTATGCCACCGCTTTCGGCGTCATGGAGGGGGACGGGCTGTCGGACGCGGAGCTCAAGGACCGGTATCCCGCTTCCTGTTCCTTCCAGAGCAAGGATGTCTGGAACGCGGTGTACTGCTGGCGGCACCTGGATCAGGGCTATCTGTCCAGCCTGATCTACAGGCCCGGCGCGCCGGCGAAGCTTGAGCGCGTCCTGACAAAGCGGGGCTGCGAGCTGTGGATGCGGGCCATGTCCGTCATGTTCGCGGAATGGGAAGCGTCCCTGCCCGCGGAGGAGCGAAACGTGGTGACAGACCGGCGGGCGTCCTTCGAGTCCGTGGCCGAGGAGCTCCTCGGCGACCGGATGGACGACTCTTCTGACGCCTCCCTGCTCAACGCTTACGTGTATCTTGAGGAGTATGGCATCGAACTGTGCCGTGAACTGTACGGTGAGTAACGCAATATACGCAATATCGGCCGTTTAAAATTTCGCAAGTTGCGTATTTTGGGTTGAATTATCCTGCTTCGACTGGTATAATGCCTCTGATACGAAGACCATTGGAGGAATTATGCTGGACAGCATCGTCATCAAAAACGCCAGGCAGAATAACCTGAAGAACGTGGACTTGACCCTCCCCAGGAACAAGCTGGTGGTATTCACCGGCCTGTCCGGGTCGGGCAAGTCCTCGTTGGCTTTCGATACGATCTACGCCGAGGGGCAGCGGAGGTATGTGGAGAGCATGTCCTCCTATGCCCGCCAGTTCCTCGGCCAGATGGAGAAGCCCGAGGTGGACGCCATCGAGGGGCTTTCTCCCGCCATATCCATCGATCAGAAGACCACGTCCCGCAACCCCCGGTCCACAGTGGGCACGGTGACGGAGATCTATGACCACCTGCGCCTTTTGTACGCCCGGGTGGGGCAGCCCCACTGCCCGGAGTGCGGCCGGGAGATCACCCAGCAGACCATCGACGAGATGGTCGATGCCGTCATGGCGGAACCGGAAGGAGCGCGGATCATGATCCTGGCCCCGGTGATCCGCTGCAAGAAGGGCACCCATGTCAAGGTGTTCGAGAGCGCCAGGAAGGACGGCTTCGTCCGCGGGCGGGTGGACGGGGAGATCCACGACCTGGAGGAAGTCCCCGAGCTGGACAAACAGAAGGCTCACGAGATCGACATCGTGGTGGACAGGCTGGTGATCCGGGACGGTATCCGCCAGCGCCTCACCGACAGCATGGAAACGGCGGCCCGCCGGGCCGCGGGCCTGGTGCTGAGCCTGAACGCCGATACGGGAAAAGAAACGCTGTTCTCCCAGAACTACGCCTGCCCGGACTGCGGGGTCAATCTGGAGGAGCTCTCGCCCCGCATGTTCTCCTTCAATTCCCCCTTCGGGGCCTGCCCCCACTGCGGCGGTCTGGGCGAACTGATGCGCATCTCCCCGGACCTGGTGGTGGCGGAACCCGGCAAAAGCCTCAATGACGGCGCGATCGCCTGCATGGGCTGGAACAGCGGTGACAGGGGCAGCACGGCCCACACGATGTTTTCCGCCCTGGCGGAGCATTACGGCTTCTCCATGGACACCCCCTACAGGGACCTGACGGAGCAGATCAAACATCTCCTCCTCTACGGCTCGAACGGCGAGAAGATCCCCGTCCGCTTCGGCAGCGGCGGCAGCACTTATCAGACCGATTATGAGGGCCTGATCCCCACCCTGGAGCGGCGCTACAGGGACACCTCCAGCGAGGGGATGAGGGAATATTACGAGAATTACATGTCGGCCGAGCAGTGCCCTGTCTGCCACGGGCGCAGGCTGCGCCGGGAAGTCCTGGCCGTCACCGTCGGCGGGCGCAGCATCGCCCAGGTGTGCGACCTGAACATCCGGGATTGCCGCCGGTTTTTCGCCGGGGTCACCTTTTCCCCGTCCAGACAGGTGATCGCCGATCAGATCTTCAGGGAAATGAACGCCAAGCTGGATTTCCTGTGCGATGTGGGCCTGGAGTATCTCACCCTGTCCCGTCAGGCGGCGACCCTGTCAGGCGGCGAGGCCCAGCGCATCCGCCTCGCCACCCAGATCGGCAGCGGCCTGATGGGCGTGCTCTATATCCTGGACGAGCCCTCCATCGGCCTGCATCAGCGGGACAATTTCCGCCTGTTGGAGACGATGCGGCGTCTGAGGGACCTGGGCAACACCCTGATCGTGGTGGAGCACGACGAGGAGACACTGCGGGCGGCGGACTATCTGGTGGATATCGGGCCGGGCGCCGGGGAGCATGGGGGACACGTGGTGGCTCAGGGCACCGTACAGGACCTGATCGATACGCCCGCTTCCATCACCGGGCAGTACCTGGGCGGCGTGAAGAGCATCCCCGTTCCCGCGAAGCGCCGGCTGCCCACCGGCTTCCTGACGGTGGTGGGCGCCCGGGAACACAACCTCAAAAACATCGACGTCTCCTTCCCGCTGGGGGTCTTCTGCTGCGTGACGGGCGTGTCCGGCAGCGGGAAGAGCAGCCTGGTGAACAGCATCCTGTACCCGGCCCTCTCCCATACGCTCAACCGGGCGCGTTTCCAGCGGGCGGATTTCGACCGTCTGGAGGGCGTGGAAGCGCTGGACAAGATCATCGCCATCGATCAGAGCCCCATCGGGCGCACGCCCCGCAGCAATCCGGCTACCTACACCGGGCTGTTCGACCTGATCCGTCAGGTGTTTGCCGGGCTCCCGGAGGCGAAGGTGCGCGGGTATAAGGAGAACCGCTTCTCCTTCAATGTCAAGGGCGGGCGCTGCGAGGCCTGCTCCGGGGACGGGCTGCTGAAGATCGAGATGAACTTCCTGCCCGATATCTACGTGCCCTGCGAGGTGTGCGGCGGGAGCCGCTATAACCGGGAGACCCTGGAAGTGCGCTTCCACGGGCTGAGCATCTCCGACGTGCTCGACCTGACGGTGGAGGAAGCCATCGGCGTGTTCGAGGCGTTCCCCAGGATCCTGCGCAAACTGCAGACCCTCAATGACGTGGGCCTGGGGTACATGCGCCTGGGCCAGAGCAGCACCACTCTCTCCGGAGGCGAGGCCCAGCGGGTCAAGCTGGCTACCGAGCTGAGCCGGAAAGCCACGGGGAGGACCCTGCTGCTCCTTGACGAGCCCTCCACCGGGCTGCACATGGACGACGTGTCCCGCCTGATCACGGTGCTCCAGCGCCTGACGGACGCGGGCAACACGGTGCTGGTGATCGAGCACAACATGGACATCATCAAGACGGCCGACTACATCATCGATCTGGGCCCCGAAGGCGGGGATGCCGGCGGCAGAGTGGTGGTGAGCGGTACGCCCGAGGCTGTGGCGGCCCACGAGGGGAGCTATACCGGGCAGTACCTGCGCAAATACCTGAAAGGGTGATGGGGAATATGAAGGAAAAGCTGCAGACGCGGGACCGCGCCTTTCCTCAGTGGGAGGTGCGCGAGGAGACCGCGCTGACCACCGTGAATGACGAAAAGACTTCTCCGGTCCCCGATGAGGCCGCCCGTGCCCGGTTCGGCCAGCTGGTGGCCCGGTACAAAAAGCGCCAGCGGGACACGCTGATCGATACGGTCTCCACCGGCCTGAGCTACGGCAGCGACGTGGCGGTGGACCTGGGCCTGATGGAGGATACCGGTCTTCTGACCGAGATCACCGATACGGTGGGCACGGCCTTTCCCTTCGCCGTCATCGCTGTTACGGAGCAGGCCAAGGTCATTATGGGCAAAAAGACCCAGAAGGCCGCGATGGAAAATACGGTCTACCGGATGGTGAAGACGGGAGCTGCGCTGGGCGTGGGCGCCCTGGCGGCTACGGTGGGCGGTGTGGCGGCGGCCATCCCCGCGGCCGTGGGCGTCCGGGTGATGATGGATCATTACAAAAGCAAGGCGCTCCTGGGCAGCCGGATCGCCGGGCGGACCGCGCGGCTGCGGGACCTGACCGAAAAGCGCCGGCAGCGTGTCCCCGGGATCGATGAGGCTGACGGGACAGAGCGCCTTGAAGCGGGGGACGAGTGATGAAAGTGACGCGTCATGTGCCTTCGGAGGACATCCGGCGCCTGGGGGACATCGGCTTTGAGGAGGAACTGCGCCTTTCCGAAGCGCCCCAGGAAGATTACGACAGCCGGCGGTGGCTGTTCGTGCCCTGCGCCTATACCGAATACCGTTACCTGCTGGGGACCCGAGGGGATCGCCCGCTGATCTGCGTGGGCATCAATCCCTCCACGGCGAGGCCGGACGCTCTGGATCCCACGCTCAAAAGCGTGGAGAGGATCGCTCTTCACGCCGGGTATGATTCCTTTATCATGATGAACGTCTATCCCCAGAGGGCGACGGACGCGAACGATATCGAGAAAGAGTGCTACAGGGCTCTCCATGAGGAGAACATGAAGGCGTTCTCCTATGCCCTGACATTGACAGACACCGTGTGGGCGGCGTGGGGGAACCTGATCGAGAAGCGCCCGTTCCTGAGGCCCTGTCTCAGGGATATGATCGGGATCGGGCTGGAACGCGGGGCGAAATGGGTGCGCTGCGGCAAAGTGTCCGTGAAAGGGCACCCGCATCATCCGCTGTATCTGCCTCACGATGAGCTCCTTGAGCCCTTCGACGCTGCCGCTTATCTTGAAAAGCTGTAGGGGCGCTCAACGGATCAGGTCACGCACCACTTCCCCCGCCATGATCAGGCCTGCCACCGAGGGGACGAAAGCGACGGAGCCGGGAGGGCTCCGTTTTTTTGCGCC
>CADCQZ010000263.1 GCA_902803675.1 uncultured Eubacteriales bacterium | reverse complement strand
GAGAGCGCCTCCATCGACGGGGCCAACAGCTGGCACAAGTTCCGCTACATCACGATCCCCTGCATCAGCCCCACGCTGTTCTTCCAGGTGATCATCGACGTGATCAACGCCTTCCAGACCTTCAATATCGTCAAGATCCTGACCCTGGGCGGCCCCATGGAGTCCACCAACACCATCGTGTATTCCATCTACCTGGACGCTTTCCGCAACTTCCGTTTCGGCGGCGCCGCCGCCCGGTCCATCATCCTGTTCCTCATCATCATGATTATTACCCTGATCCAGTTCAGGACTGAGGGAAGGAGCGTGCATTATCAATGACGACCGCGACACGTGCCCGCTCCGGGCTCAACCGCCGCCAGAAGAACGCGCTGTGGACCCTGCTGAGGATGCTGCTGGCGCTGCCCTTCGTGGCCCTTATCATGATCCCCCTGCTGTACACGTTCATGATGAGCGTGCTGCCCGCGGACGAACTGTACTACCGCTTCATCCCCTCCTACTTTGACTTTTCCAGCTACCTGCAGGTGTTCACCTCCACGCCCATCCCCCGCCACATCCTGAACTCCTTCATCGTGGCCGGCGCCGTGACGATCCTGCAGATGATCACCTGCTCCATGGCGGCCTTCTCCTTCTCCTTCCTGAACTTCAAGGGCCGCAACCTGGTGTTCATGTGCATCCTGGCCACCATGATGGTGCCCTGGGAAGCCACGATCATCTCCAACTACCTGACCGTTTCCAGCTGGAAATGGCTGGACACCTACCATGTGCTGATCCTGCCCTACGGCTGCAGCGCCATGGGCATCTTCCTGATGCGGCAGCACTACCTGACCTTCGCCAAGTCCCTGCATGAGGCCGCCCGCCTGGACGGCTGCAACAACTGGCGCTTCCTGGCCACCATCGTAGTCCCGCTGTCCCGCCCGGCCCTGGGCGCTCTGGGCGCCTACATCTTCCTGCAGCAGTGGAACAACTACCTGTGGCCCCTGCTGGTCACCAACTCCGACAACGTCCGCACGGTGCAGATCGGCGTGGCTTCCATGTATGATATCGACGCCGACAAGATCAACCTGCTCATGTCCGCGGTCATCGTCTGCCTAGTGCCCTCCCTGAGCATCTTCGTGTTCATGCAGAAGAACCTGATCAACGGCCTGATGGCCGGCGCCGTGAAGGGCTGATCCCCATCCCATGAACTGGGCGATCCCGCAAAGGGTCGTTCAAAATAAAAATCATATAAGGAGGAACCCCACATGAAGAAACTGTTAGCACTTGCCCTTGCCCTGATCATGCTCGCGTCCCTGGGCAGCGCGCTGGCCGACGACAAGGTCACCGTGACCTTCTGGTATTCCCTGTCCGGCGCGAACGCGGACGCCATCAAAGAGATCGTGGACCGCTACAACGCCTCCCAGGACAAAGTGTTCGTCGATGCCCAGTATGAAGGCGAGTATGACGACGCCATCAACAAGCTGAAGGCGACCGGCATGGGCCAGGCCCTGCCCTGCGACATCGTGCACACCTATGAGATCGGCACCCGCTTCATCATCGACTCCGGCTGGATCAAGCCCGTGCAGGAGTTCATCGACAAGGACGGCTGGGACACCAGCGTGATCGAGCCGAACCTGCTGGCCTACTACACCGTGGATGGCAAGATCAACTCCATGCCCTTCAACTGCTCCACGCCTCTGCTGTACTACAACAAGACCGCCTTTGAAGAGGCCGGCATCACCGAAGTGCCCACCACCATCGACGGCGTGATCGAAGCCGCCCAGAAGCTGACCACCTACAAGGCTGACGGCACCGTGGACCGCTACGGCCTGGCCATCTCCAACTACGGCTGGTTCTTCGAGCAGTGGACCGGCAAGATGGGCCGCGAGTACGTGAACAACGGCAACGGCCGTGAGAGCTATGCCACCAAGGTCATGTTCGGCGAGAACGGCGCGGCTCTGGACATCTTCAACATGTGGAAGAAGTTCGCGGACAACAAGGATTACATCCTGTACGCCGAGCGCGGCGGAACCGCGATGGGCCGTGACTCCTTCTGCGGCGGCGGCGCTGCCATGGCGCTGGCTTCCACCGCGAACCTGGCCGGCGTTCTCAAGAACGTGGGCGACAGCTTCGAAGTGGGCACCGCTTTCTTCCCCTATGTGAACCCCGATGACAAGGGCGGCGTTTCCACCGGCGGCGGCACCCTGTGGATCATCGACAGCGGCGACCAGGCCAGGATGGATGCCTCCTATGACTTCATCAAGTTCTGCGTCAACGCCGAGAACCAGGCCTATTGGTCCTCCATCACCGGCTACTTCCCCATCAACGTCGGCGCTGCTGACACCGAGACCTTCAAGGCCAACCTCGAGAAGTATCCGCAGTTCCAGGTCGCTCTGGATCAGCTGCACGCTTCCGGCCCCGCGTACGTGGGCTCCCTGCTGAGCGTGTTCCCCGAAGTGCGTCAGTACGTGGAAGAAGTCACCGAGAAGGTCTACAACGGTGAGTTCACTCCCGAACAGGGCGTGGAAGAGCTGGTCAACCTGGCCAACACCGCCATCGAAGAGTACAACCTGGTCAACTATTGATCCTACCGGCCTGACGGCCGAAACAGCTTAAGACCATTGGGGAGCCGGCGTCATGCCGGCTCCCCTCTTTTTGATCCATAGGGCGGAGCGCGGGACCAAGCAGCAGCATCATTCCCGATACGCGATCGCCCCGGTGATCAAAAGGCGCTGTTGCTTGTGCAACAGCCCCTTTAAACAGGCCGCTTACCGGGAACAGGCGCGGATCTTTTGATCAGATCCGCATGGTGAGCACGTTCATGCCCAAAAGGTTCTGATAACTGATCTCCCCGGCGATGCTGTAGGCCAGATGGATGCCCACGTTTTTGCCCTTGTCGTCCAGCTCCATGAGACGGGCGTAGCCGGAAGGATCGAAGGCCGCGCAGTTGTCCCGGATCCGCAGGATGACCCCGCCGTCCTTCATGGCCACCCGGATATCCACGGAGTGCTTCTTTTTATCCTTGCTGAACCCGTGGGTCACCACGTTGCCGGCCATCTCCTCCATGCACAGGCCCGCAAAGAAGGCCCTGCGCCGGTCGATGCCCTTTTCCACGCAGAAGGCGATCACCCGGCCGGAGACGGCCACCACCTCCTCCATGCTGCGCACGCTCAGATCGATCCTGTCCTCCGGGCGGACCCCGATGCGCGCGGGGATGGCCATCAGGTCCTCCAGATCCCGGGGAAAGCGCTTGAGGCTCAGCCACGCGCCGGCCGCGATCACCGCCGCGCACAGGACGCCGTTGAGGATATTGGCCAGGTACAGCCCGTTCATCCCCATGGCCGGGATCAGGATGAAGCTGAAGAGCACCACGCCCACCATCCCGTCGATCACCGGCAGCACGACGGACATGGCCCGCTTCTCGGCCGTCTGGGCGTAGCTGGCGTAATGCAGGCTGAGCATGGCCGGCGGCATGCACAGCGGCAGCAGCCGGAAGCCCATCACGGTCATCTGATACACCGGGTCCGCCGGATCCCGGTAAAAAAGGCGCGTCAGCGGCTCGGCCGCGAGTATCAGCGCGGCCACGATGATACCCATCAGCAGCATGCCCCGGGTCATGGCGATGTGCATCACATCCCTGAGGGACCGCCGGTCCTCCTCACCGATGCTGATGCTCATGAGCATCCTGGATACCGCCACCATGCCGAAGGGCACGGCCCAGACCACCGCCAGCAGGGAATTGGACGCCGCGAAAGCGGAGAGACCGACGCTCCCCACATGCGTCAGCACGAGGGCGTTCACGATCAGGCAGCGGAACATCTCCACGAACCGGGAAAGGGCCCCGGGATATCCCAG
>CADCQZ010000262.1 GCA_902803675.1 uncultured Eubacteriales bacterium | reverse complement strand
TGAGGCGGCCCTCCCGGTCGATGACCAGGATGGGGCGGATGCCCATGACCGTGCCCATGACCGCGGAAGCTGCCGACACGCGGCCGCCCCGCATCAGGTACATCAGGTCCTCCACCATGAAGCAGTGGCAGACCCTGCCCGCCCACTCACGCAGGGAAGCGGCGTTCTCCTCAAGGGTCATCCCATGTTCCCTGTTCTCCAGCGCGATCTCCGCCAGAAGGCCGATCCCGCCCGTCGCCGACAGGGTATCCACGATCTGGATGGAATGAGCGTGGTCCCGCAGAAGCTTTTCCCGGGCGCTCAGGGCGCTGTCCACCGTCTGGGTCAGGCCGCCGGACAGGGCCAGGTACAATACCCCTTCCCGGTCCATCACCGGGCCCAGCTGCTCCCGGTACTGCATCGGGGCGATCTGGCTGGTGTGGGTGACGGCACCGCCGCGCTGGACATCGTAAAAAGCGTGGCGCTCTGCGTCCGTCTCCGCGGAAAAAGAATCCTTCCGCGCGTCCCCCTGTGTATACTCCATGGGCAGGACGCTCACCGAGCCGCCGATCCGCTCCATATCAAGATCAGCGGACGCGTCCACCCAGATACTGTAATTTTCCATCAGGCTCATCCTCCGCGCCGCGATTGATTTTTCACGGCTGAGCCATTATACTGTAAGCGCCAGACGCAATACAACGGTCAGATTTTACCCAAGTGTTACTTTTACTGTCAGACGGAGCGTCCTATGTATGAAAATGAGGAAAAGACACGTGTGCGGCGTACCCGGCAGGCGATCCTGACGGCCGTCATCGCCCTGAGCGGGGAAAAACCCTACGGCGCCATCACGGTCACCGATATCGCCGCACGGGCCGGCATCAACCGCAAGACCTTCTATACATATTATAATGATCTGGACGATTTCACCGCCCGGCTGCGCATGGATCTGGCCGAAAAACTCCGGCCGGTCATCGATGAGGCGGATCTGGGCAGCCCCTCCTTCGACGCTTATCATTTCTTCCGCCGGGTCGCCGCCGCCGTGAACGAGGATCTGGAGATCTACAGGATGTTTTACCGGGCGGACATCCTCGCGCCTTTTCTGGAATACTGCCAGGATGAGGCGGTGAAAGAGTTTCTGAGCCGTTATCCGGGCGGGGGATCCCTCGACGATGACAAGTACCGGCTGCTGGGCAAATACCTGGGGGCGGGCCTCATCAGCGCCTTCACCGAATGGATCGTATACCCCGTCGTGCCTCTGGAGGAGTTCGCCCGGCTGATGAGCACCATCACCCTGGGCGCTTTCACCGCGGCCGAGACGCTGTAGGAGGTGCTTTGGAATGGATTTTCTCGAAAGAACGGAAAGGCTGATCGGCCCCGAAAGCGTCTCGCGGCTGAAGAACTGCCGTGTGGCCGTTTTCGGTCTGGGCGGCGTGGGCGGGCACGCGGCGGAAGCCCTGGCCCGCTCCGGCATCGGCGCCCTGGACCTGATCGACAGCGACCGGGTGGCGCCGAGCAATATCAACCGGCAGGTCATCGCCCTGCACAGCACCGTGGGCCTGCACAAGACCGACGCCGCCGCTCAGAGGATACAGGACATCTCCCCCGACTGCGCCGTCAGGACCTATCCGGTGTTTTTCCTTCCCGAAACATCGGACATGTTCGATTTTTCACAGTATGACTACGTGATCGACGCCGTGGACACGGTCAAGGCCAAAATGGAACTGATCCTGAAGGCCCGGGACGCCGGCACCCCCATCATCTGCTCCATGGGCGCCGGCAACAAGCTGGACCCCACGGCTTTCAGGGTCGCGGACATTTATCAGACGAGCGTCTGCCCTCTGGCGCGGGTGATCCGGCAGCAGTGCCGCAAGGCGGGGATCAAAAGCCTGAAGGTGGTCTACTCCACGGAGATACCGCTCCCGCCCCATCCCGCGGCGGCGGAGATCACGGATCCCGGCGCAAAAAAACGGAGCCCTCCCGGCTCCGTCGCTTTCGTCCCCTCGGTGGCAGGCCTGATCATGGCGGGGGAAGTGGTGCGTGAC
>CADCQZ010000261.1 GCA_902803675.1 uncultured Eubacteriales bacterium | reverse complement strand
TTGCGGTAACCGCGCTTGTATCGGTACTGCTCGCCGCCGTGCTTTTCGATGAACAGTCTCAGCCCGGTGGACGTCACCGAATCGGTCACGACAGAAAGGCCCTTTTTCCTCCCCAGGAGCACGGCGCTGATGAGGGCGATCAGCCGGTTGCGATTGATCTCCCTGCCGTCCGGGTCCACGATCGCGGCCCGGTCGCAGTCCGCGTCGAAGATCACGCCCAGATCTGCACCCGCTTTCACGGTGGCTTCGCTCACCATCCTCATGGCGGTAGGATCCTCGGGATTGGGAATATGGACCGGGAAAGAACCGTCCGGCTCCAGGTTGACCGATCCGGAGATATCCGCTCCCATTTCCTTCAGGAACTCAGCGTAAAACCCCCCGGCTCCGTTCCCGGGATCCACCACCACATGCAGGCCCTTGAGCGGCTCCGGATCGTCCACCTGAAGGCCCTCATGGATACGCTTTCCCAGCAGCTTTTTATAGGCAGGCAGGAAATCCGCCACAGATACACTGCCGCCGGGCGCTTCAAGATCTCCTTCCGACTCCGCCAGTTCCACGATCCTGTCCAAATGCTCATGCTCGAGCCCGCCTGAAGGGAGCATCATCTTGAGCCCGTTCATCTCCGACGGCATGTGGCTGGCTGTCACCATGACGGCGCCGTCCCCGCCCCAGCCCTCGGTGATCAGGGTCATGAACATGGCGGGCGTCGTACAAAGCCCCACCTTCACCACCTGAGCGCCGCCCCGGCAGAGGCCGCGGGCACAGCCTTCCAGGATCTCCGGGCCCGATACCCGGGAATCCCGGCCGATGTACACTTTCGGGCTGCCGCAGCAGCCTTTTTTCAGGAAAGCCGCGAAAGCCATCCCCACGCGCTCCGCGACCGCAGGCGTCAGCCTGGCGTCATCGCCCACGGCTTTGCCTCTCAGATCAGTCCCCGAGATCAGTTGTCTTATCATCGCTCTGCCCATCCTTTATAAGAAAATGATGTTTTTCCTGATCAGCATTCGACACAGCGCGTCAAAGCGCGGTAAAACGGCATCAGCCGTTGGTAGTCCCGGTAAACGTCCCGGACGATCCCGGGACCGTAGATGCTTTCGGGATCGATGCCCTGCTTTTCAAAGAAAAGAGAACGCCGCGGATACAGGATGCCGAGCGCCGCGGGAAGCCCTTCGGGCAGGACCATCTTTTTCCACACAGCGCCGCCCACGGCGCAGTCCGCTTCCCGGACCAGTTCCAGCAGCTTCAGATACGCGTCCGGTGATTTGATCATTTCCCTGCGCATGCGGTCGAACAGATCACGGTTCTCGCCCCAGACACCCATCCCCCAGGATACATTCTCCGGCGAGATCTCGAACCAGTAAAACGGTTTTCCGTCCTTTTCGACGCCTGCTTTTCTGAAGGCGACCCATAAATGATCCCGATAGGGCGATTTGTCCCTGGAAAACCGGGTATCCCGGTTGATGCGGGACAGGCACTTGTTCGGCCGGACTTCCAGGTCGTCGATATCCTTAAGCATCATCTGCCCCAGTTCCGTGATGAAATCATAGAAGGGCTGACGTACATGCTGCAGGTAACGCTCCCTGTTCGCGTCCATGAACGCCTTTTCGTTATGGAACCGCAGGTCCAGAAAAAACGGTATCATCTGCGGATCGAATCCATCAAACACATGATCACTCCTTTTCTGCGCGTATTATAGCACTGTTGCTCCCGCGCACGCAAGGCAAAAGGATCGATCCGGGCATTCGGGCCCATGGGATCGAAATACAATAAATAAACAATAAACGCGCCTCGCTGTTAAAAAAACAAATTGACATTTGCTTTTCGCACTGGTAGAATGGCGATCGAACTTCATCAAAGGCTGTGACGAAGACGGAACAGCTGTCGGTCCCGCAGAGAGCCGGGGGTGCTGCGATCCCGGCGGACCAAAGCTTCATCCCATCACTTCCGAGCCGGAGACCCGAAAGGCGACCAGTAGGCATCTCCCGTGAAGGCTGCGTAAAGGCCAAAGGCGTGTCAGCGTCAGCGAAGGGGTGTGCACCGCACACAATTTGAGTGGTACCGCGAGCTTATTAAGCCCGTCTCAAAGTGAGACGGGTCATATTTTTTTCAGGAGGTCTTCATGAGCACGAGTACTGAGCTGTCTCAATTAAAAGCGATCGCTTCCCGTATCCGTGAAATGCGCGAGATCATGGGCTGGTCCCAGAAAGAAATGGCCGAAAAAACGGAAGTGAGCCCTCTGGAATACCGCGCGTATGAAGCCGGCAATACGGATCTGCCCTTCACGTTCATCCATAAGTGCGCCATGGCGTTCAATATGGAGATCACGGAACTGCTTGAGGGCCAGAACGCCACCCTTTCATCCTATACCGTGACCAGAAGGGGCAAGGGTGAATCCACCGCCCGTGAAAAAGGCATCGCCATCTCCAACCTGGCGCCCCGCTTCCGCGAGAAAAAAGCCGAACCGTACTGGGTCCGGTATGAGTATGATCCGGCGCTGCAGGATGAGCCCATCCACATGGCCACTCATACCGGTCAGGAATTCGACCTGATCATCCAGGGTTCCATGAAGGTACAGGTGGGCGATCACACGGAGATCCTCCATGAAGGCGACAGCATCTATTATGACTCCTCACAGCCCCACGGCATGATCGCGGTGGACGGCGCGGAGTGCATCTTCGTGGCCATCATCCTCCCCGGCGACCAGACGGAAGAGGGCCCGGCCATCCCCGTGTCTCCCGTGCGCCGTATCAATGAGAAGCTGATCGCCGAGCGCTTCATCCACGCGGAGGAGGACTCGGACGGCCGTCTTAAGCATCTGGATTTCAAAAACACCGATCAGTTCAATTTCGGCTATGAGATCATCGACAGGATCGCCGCCGAGTATCCGGACAAGCTGGCCATGCTCTATGTCAGCGCCCAGAAGGAAGAAAAGCGCTTCACCTTCAAGGATATCTCCCGCGCATCGAACCAGTGCGCCAATTATCTGACGAGCCTGGGCATCAAAAAGGGCGACAGAGTGATGCTGGTGCTCAAACGGCACTATCAGTTCTGGTTCGCGATGGTCGCGCTGCATAAGATCGGCGCCATCGCGATCCCCGCCACCAATCAGCTCAAGCAGCATGATTTCGAGTACCGGTTCCAGTCCGCCGGCGTCAAGGCCATCCTGTGCACGGCGGACGGGGATACAGCCGCCATCGCGGAGGAAGCGGCCAGGAACTGCCCCACCGTGGAGGAGAAGATCATCGTCAACGGCAAGAGGGACGGCTGGCGCGATTTCAACAGCGAGTACAAGCGCTTCTCCACCCATTTCCATACCACGGAAGAACTCAACGGCAACGAACCGGCCCTGATGTTCTTTACCTCCGGCACCACGGGCAATCCCAAGATGGCCTGCCACAAGCACACTTACGCCCTCGGACATTACGTGACCGCGAAATACTGGCACTGCTGCGAACGCGACGGGCTCCACTTCACGATCTCCGACATGGGCTGGGGCAAGTCCCTGTGGGGCAAGCTGTACGGCCAGTGGCTCTGCGAAGGCGCGGTGTTCGTATATGACTTTGACAAATTCGACGCCGCGGACATCCTTCCCCTGTTCAAGCAGTACCAGATCACTACCTTCTGCGCGCCGCCCACGATGCTTCGGATGTTCATCAAGGTGGACCTTAAGAAATACGACCTGAGCTCCATCCATCACATGACCACTGCCGGCGAAGCCCTGAACCCCGAGGTATTCAAGCAGTTCCAGAACGCCACCGGCCTTAAGATCATGGAAGGCTTCGGCCAAACGGAGACGACACTGTTGATCGGCAACCTGTACGGGACCGCCCCCAAGATCGGGTCCATGGGCAAGGCCAATCCCCAGTACCGCGTCGAGATCCTGGATCCCAACGGGGATCCCGTCCCCACAGGTGAGATCGGTGAGATCGTGGTGCGCACCGACGAAGACACCCCCTGCGGACTGTTTAAGGAATACTACATGGATGAGGAGAAGACCGTCGAAGCCTGGCATGACGGATACTATCACACCGGTGATACGGCCTGGCGCGATGAGGACGGGTATTTCTGGTACGTGAGCCGGATCGACGACGTGATCAAGTCCTCCGGCTACCGCATCGGGCCCTTCGAGATCGAGTCCGTCATCATGGAGCTGCCTTACGTGCTGGAGTGCGGCGTGTCCGCCGAGCCCGATGACATCCGCGGGCAGATCGTCAAGGCCTCCATCGTGCTGGTGCCCGGCACCGAGGGGACGGAAGATCTGAAGAAAGAGATCCAGAATTACGTCAAACAGCACACGGCGCCCTACAAGTATCCCAGGAAGATCGTCTTCAGGGACGAGCTGCCCAAGACAATTTCCGGCAAGATCCAGCGGAACCTGCTTTGATCCCCGGAATGAGCCGAAAATCCCTGCCGTGTCGGCGTTGATCGCGATATCTTGTATATTTTTTGGTTTGACCTTGCTTTTTCGCTGAAACGTGATAAAATGGCTTTGTTTAATGGCTTTGACGGAGAGGGCTGATGATCCGGGCCACAGAGAGGCGGGGGCTGGTGAGACCCGCCGCGACGATCATCACACCGGTCGCTCCCGAGCCGGAGGGAAGAGGGGATCTTTTTCCCGGTAGAACCCTCCCGTGATCCTCGCGTAAAGGGGCTGAGAGCGGCACTGGAACCAGTGCAATTTGAGTGGTACCGCGGGCATTTTAGTTCGTCTCAAAGATCTTCTTTGAGACGATTTATTCATTCAGGAGGTCCTCATGAAAGAAGCCGCACTTGAGAACAGGATCAACAATATCGCGCAGCGTATCCGATCCCTCAGGGAGATCGTGGGCTATACCACCGCTGAGATGGCCCAGAAGACCGGTGTTCCCGAGGAAGAGTATATCCTGTGTGAAAGCGGCGGGAGCGATCTGAGTTTCGCTTTCCTCTATACCTGTGCCCAGGCGCTGAACGTGGACGTGACAGACCTGATCGAGGGCTCCAGTCCCCGTCTGGCCGGCTATGCTCTGACGAGGAAAGGCAACGGTCAGCACATCCAGCAGGCCCACGGCATGGTCTATTACAACCTGGCCGCTTCCTTCAAAAACAGGATCGCCGAACCTCTGCTGGTGCGTTCCTCCTTCAGTCTCAGCGCTCAGGATAGACCCATCGAGCTGACCACCCACGACGGTCAGGAGTGCGACATCGTCATGTCCGGCACCCTCAAGGTGCAGATCGGCAAGCATATCGAGATCCTCCACGAGGGCGACAGCGTCTATTTCGATTCTTCCACCCCCCACGGCATGATCGCCATCGACAACGCGGACTGCCTTTTCTACGCGATCGTGCTGAATCCTGCCGGCGAAATGGATCCCATCGGCCGTACCGCCACCGACAGGAACGTGATCACGGTCCCCATCCCGCAGAAAAAACAGCCTTCCAACGTCAAGCGCATCTGGGAGGATTTCATCATCCCCACGGAGGATGAAACGGGCCGGCTCAAAAGCATCGCATTCAAAAATCAGGACAGGTTCAATTTCGCCTTCGATGTGGTGGACCGCATGGGAACACTGCATCCGGATAAAACGGCGATCATGTATGTGGCGGAAGACCACAGCGACCGCCGGATCACCTTTGCCGAGATGAAGCGCGCGTCCTCCCAGACAGCCAACTATTTCAGGTCTCTCGGGATCCGCAAGGGCGACAAAGTGCTGCTGATCCTCAAGCGGCACTATCAGTTCTGGTATTCCATGATCGCCCTTCACAAGCTCGGCGCCGTCGCGATCCCCGCCACATTCCAGCTCAAGGAACACGATATCACCTACCGGCTCAATAAAGCCGGCATCAAAGCCGTGGTCTGCACCAGTGACGGGGATATCAGCCGTGAGATCGATAAAGCGGCCCTGAACGCCCCCGGCCTGCAGGTCAAGATCATGGTGGGAGGTGCCAGGGATGACTGGCATGATTTCAACTCGGAATACAGCCTGTTCACCGGCCGTTATGACCGAAAGGACGATACGCCCTGCGGTGACGAGACCATGCTGATGTACTTCACCTCCGGCACCACGGGCAACCCCAAGATCGCCAAACTCAACTACCGCTATCCCCTGGGGCATTTCATCACGGCCCGTTACTGGCAGTGCGTCGATCCCGACGGGTTCCACCTGACGATCGCCGATTCCGGCTGGGCCAAGTGCGCCTGGGGCAAGCTGTACGGGCAGTGGCTCTGCGAAGCGCCGCTCTTCGTTTATGATTTCAGGAAATTCGACCCGGCCGATATCCTGCCCCTGTTCAAGAAATACGGCATCACCACCTTCTGCGCGCCGCCCACGATGCTCAGGATGATGATCAAGGAAGACCTGGACAAATACGACCTGAGCAGTGTCGAGCATATGACCACCGCCGGTGAAGCCCTCAACCCGGAGGTGTTCCGCCAGTTCGAAAAGTCCACCGGGCTGAAGATCATGGAAGGCTTCGGCCAGAGCGAGACCACAGTGGCCCTGGCCAATCTGATGGGTGAAGAGACCCGGATCGGCTCCATGGGCCGCCCGGTCCCCCTTTACGATATCAAGCTCCTTGACGAAAACGGCTTTGAGGTGCCGGTCGGCGAGGTGGGCGAGATCTGCATCAGCATCAAGGACGGCATCCCCTGCGGCCTCTTCAGCGGCTATTACGAGGATGAGGAAAAGACCAGGGAGTGCATGCACGACGGCTGGTACCACACCGGAGACACAGCCTGGCGGGATGAGGATGGCTATTTCTGGTATATCGGCCGTGTGGATGACGTGATCAAGTCCTCCGGATACCGGATCGGACCGTTCGAGATCGAAAACGTCATCATGGAGCTGCCCTACGTGCTGGAGTGCGGTGTCTCCGCCGCTCCTGACGAGGTGCGCGGGCAGATCGTCAAAGCGTCCATCGTCCTTGTCAAAGGCAAAGAACCCACTGATGCTCTCAAGCGTGAGATCCAGGACTATGTCAAGCAGCACACAGCCCCCTACAAGTATCCCCGTATGATCGTTTTCAGGGACAGCCTTCCCAAGACGACCAGCGGTAAGATCCAAAGAAATCTTCTGTGAAGGAGTGACAGCGATGAAGTACCCTATCAGGATCGAAAAGAACCCCAACCCCTCCCCCAAACCGCAGGACGACAGCAAGCTCGGCTTCGGCAGGATCTTTACCGATCACATGTTTCTGATGGATTATGACAGCGGCGAAGGCTGGCATGACGGCCGCATCGTGCCCTTCGGGCCCCTCCCGCTCCATCCCGCCTGCACCGCTCTGCACTACGGCGCCGAGATCTTCGAAGGCTTGAAGGCTTACCGCTGCGCGGACGGCAGCGTACAGATGTTCCGCGCGGATGAGAACATCCGCCGCATGAACAACAGCGCCGAAAGGCTCTGCCTCCCCCTGCTGGACGAGGAAGGCTTCATGGACATCCTGATGCGCTTCGTTTCTCTTGAAAAAGAATGGGTACCGCATTCCGCCGGGACCTCCCTGTACCTGAGGCCCTTCATGCTGGGCAATGATCCCCATCTGGGCGTACACGCCGTTCATAAGGCCCTGTTCTGCATCATCGCCAGCCCCGTGGGCGCCTACTACGCCGAAGGGCTCAATCCCGTCAAGATCGCCATCGAGTCCGAGGACGTCCGCGCGGTGCGCGGCGGCACGGGCTACGCCAAGTGCGGCGGCAACTACGGCGCCAGCCTGCGGGCCGGCGAAAAGGCCGAAAAGCACGGCTACACCCAGGTGCTGTGGCTGGACGGCGTGGAGCGCAAATACATCGAGGAAGTCGGCGCCATGAACGTCATGTTCAAGATCGGCGGCAAGGTGATCACGCCGAAACTGACCGGTTCCGTGCTGCCCGGCATCACCCGCAAGAGCTGCATCGAGCTCATGCGCGAGTGGGGCCTGACCGTTGAAGAGCGGCTCCTGAGCGTGGATGAACTGATCGAGGCCATGAAGAACGATACGCTCGAGGAAGCCTGGGGCACCGGTACCGCAGCGGTCATCTCCCCCATCGGCAAGCTGTTCTACGAGGGACGGGAATACATCATCAACAATAACCAGATCGGTCCTTTCTCCCAGAAGCTCTATGATTCCCTGACCGATATCCAGTGGGGCCGCACCGAAGACACTCATCACTGGATCTTCAAGGTGGACTGAATGATCCTGCCCAAGGAACGGGTGATCCTGATCGCCGGGCACTATGGGAGCGGCAAAACGAACATCGCCGTCAACCTGGCCGTGGCCTACGCCGTC
The DNA here is from genome assembly GCA_902803675.1 of uncultured Eubacteriales bacterium. The sequence continues at coordinate 11,102 of CADCQZ010000261.1, read as the reverse complement.
AATGGGATCAAAACGGCGATCTGCGATCTGGATATCGTCAATCCCTATTACAGGACCAAGGACTCTTCAGAGCTGCTCGCTTCCCACGGGGTGAAACTGATATCGTCCCCCTACGCGAACAGCAATGTGGATCTTCCGGCTCTGCCCCAGGAGATCTACGCCCTGACCGAGCGCCGCGATATGAAAGCGATCTTCGATATCGGCGGTGACGACCGCGGAGCCCTGGCTCTCGGCCGTTACGCTCCCGCCATTCTGGAAGAGAACGACTATATCATGGCGTATGTAGTCAATTTCTGCCGCCCGCTGACCAGGGATGCCCGGTCGGCTCTGCAGGTGATGCGTGAGATCGAAGCCGCCGGCGGGATCCGTTTTACCCATCTGATCAACAACACCAATCTCGGTGCCGATTCCTCATGGGATACTCTTCAGGACTCCATGGATGAGTACAGGATCCTGATCAGTGAAACAGGGCTTGAGAGCCTGATGATCTGCGCCGAGAGCGCCGTCGCCGAAGGACATCCGGAAGAGGGCGTTTTTCCGTTAAAACTGCAAAAGAGACCTTTCGAAGCGTAAGGAGGGATATGAGTGTCAAAAGTCACCTTTAACGAGGATCGCTGCAAGGGATGCGGGCTCTGCGTGAATGCCTGCCCCAAGAAGATCCTGCGCATCTCAAAGGACAGGATCAACGCCAAGGGCCATTTCCCCGCGGAGATGACCGACGAAAAGCAATGCATCGGCTGCGCGTCCTGCGCGATCATGTGTCCTGATACAGTCATTACGGTGGAACGTTAGGGGGTACATATGGACAAAGTATTGATGAAAGGCAACGAGGCCATCGCCGAAGCGGCCATTCGTGCCGGCTGCCGTCATTACTTCGGCTATCCGATCACGCCGCAGACCGAGCTGACGGCCTATATGGCCAAGCGGCTCCCCAAGATCGGCGGAGTCTTCCTTCAGGCCGAGAGCGAGATCGCCGCGATCAACATGGTGTACGGTGTCGCTTCCGCGGGTCTGCGCGTCATGACATCCTCGTCCAGCCCCGGGATCTCCCTGAAACAGGAGGGGATCAGCTATATCGCCGGCGCGGATCTGCCTGCGCTGATCGTCAATGTCCAGCGCGGAGGCCCGGGCCTCGGCGGCATCCAGCCTTCCCAGGCGGATTATTTCCAGGCCACCAAAGGCGGCGGGCACGGTGATTATCATCTGATCGTGCTGGCGCCCTCCTCCGTGCAGGAGATGGCCGACCTGACGGGCAAAGCCTTCGACCTGGCAGATAAATACCGCATGCCCGCGATGCTTCTGGCCGACGGCACCATGGGCCAGATGATGGAACCGGTCGTGTTCAATGAGGAGAAGCCCCTGGAGACCGACAAGAGCTGGGCTCTCACCGGCACCGGAAAGAAGCGGCCCCACAACATCATCAATTCTCTCTATCTGCAGCCCGATGTGCTTGAAAAGACCAATCTGGAACGTTTCGAGCGCTACAAGGTCGTCGAAAAGAACGAATGCCTTTATGAATCCTACCTGATGGATGACGCCAGGATCTGTGTGGTCGCCTTCGGCATCACCGCCCGTGTCGCCAAGAACGCGATCACGGCTGCCCGGGCGCAGGGCATCAGGGTGGGCATGATCCGCCCCATCACCCTTTGGCCCTTCCCCAAGGACGCGCTGCGTGAAGCGGCGAAACAGGTCGATTCCTTCCTGTCCGTCGAACTGAGCATGGGCCAGATGATCGAGGATATCCGCCTTGCCGTGGAATGCTCCAGGCCTGTGGATCTGTGCTGCCGCGTCGGCGGCATGATCCCGTCCCCCGATGAGGTCCTCAGCCACATCGTTTCCCTTCATGGAGGTGCACAGTCATGATCGTATTTGAGAGGCCGAAAGCATTACTGGACGTGCCCATGCACTACTGCCCCGGCTGCACCCACGGGATCATCCATCGCCTGGTAGCCAACGCGCTGGACAAGCTGGATATCGAGGGCAAAGCCATCGGCGTCGCGCCTGTGGGATGTGCCGTGATGGCCTATGATTATTTTGCCTGTGATATGGTGGAAGCCGCTCACGGACGCGCTCCGGCGGTGGCGACGGGCATCAAGCGCGCCCGTCCCGAGAATATCGTGTTCACCTATCAGGGCGACGGTGACCTGGCATCCATCGGCATGGCCGAAACGGTCCACGCCGCCACCAGGAACGAGAATATCACCATCATTTTCGTCAACAACGCGATCTACGGCATGACAGGCGGCCAGATGGCTCCCACTTCCCTGCCCGGCCAGGTCACACAGACTTCCCCCTACGGCCGCGACGTGAAGATCGCGGGATATCCCATCAAGATCTGCGAGCTCCTCTCCTCCCTGGACGCCCCGGAGTACATCGAACGGGTAGCCGTCAACAATGTGAAAAACATCAAGAGGGCGGAGAAAGCCATCCTCAAGGCTTTCACCAACCAGATCGAAGGCAGGGGATTCTCTCTGATCGAGGTCATCTCCTCCTGCCCGACCAACTGGGGCATGACACCGCAGAAAGCCCTGGACTGGGTAGAGGAAAAGATGATCCCTTATTACCCGCTGGGCGTGTATCGTGACAAGAGCGCCGAAGGAGGCAAGGCATGACACATGAAATACTGATCGCCGGGTTCGGAGGCCAGGGGATCCTTTTCGCCGGTAAATTCCTGGCTTACAAAGGCCTGCAGGAAAACCGCCAGGTGTCCTGGCTCCCCTCTTACGGTCCGGAAATGCGCGGCGGCACCGCCAACTGTTCGGTCATCCTGAGCGATGACCCCATCGGTTCTCCTATCGTATCCGCGCCGAATGTGCTGATGGTCATGAATCTTCCCTCCCTGGACAAGTATGAGAACGCGTGTGTACCGGGCGGCATCATCCTTTTGGACACCACCCTGGTGACCAGGATGCCTTCGAGGACCGATGTCCGCGCTTACGGCGTGCCCGCGACGAAGCTGGCCGCCGATAACGGGTTCCCCACCCTGGCCAACATGATCCTGATCGGCAAACTGATCCGCGAGAGCGGTGCCGTAGCCATGGAGGATCTGGCGGAAGCGATGAAGAAAGTCGTGTCCGCCAAGCATCAGGACCTGATCGATATCAACCTGAAAGCCATCGATATCGGATATCATTACGGAGAATAAACGATCATGCTGGCTAAAACGCTGTGCTATTCCCTGCTGGGGATCGAAGGTATCCCGGTGACCGTCGAAGCGGACCTTTCCGGCGGAAGGTTCGCCATGGTGGTCGTGGGCCTTCCGGACACCGCCGTGAAGGAAAGCTCCGAAAGAGTGCTCAGCGCTATCAAAAACAGCGGCTACGCTTTTCCGAAAGGACGTGTGACCGTCAACCTCTCACCCGGGGACGTCAAAAAGGAAGGCCCTTCCTTTGACCTGTCCATCGCCGTAGCGCTCCTGGCCGCCTCGCGGCAGACCGGGCCCGTAGCGCTGGATGACAAGCTGCTGATCGGTGAGCTGGGGCTCAGAGGCAATCTGGTACCCGTCAGGGGCGTCCTGTCCATGGTCCTCGCGGCAAAGGAAAACGGCATCAGCACCGTCATCCTTCCCAAGGATAACGCCGCCGAGGTGGCGAGCGTGTCCGGGATGATGATCTTCCCCGCGGAAGATCTCAGATCGGTCATCCAGCATCTCAATGGGAAAGCTCCGATCCCGGCCCAGTGTCAGGTCAGTTATGAGCAGCTTCTGAGCGAAGAAAAGCCCTTATGGGACCTGAAGGATGTCAAGGGACAGCGGGGCGCCAGGCGGGCCATCGAGATCGCTGCCGCCGGCGGGCACAACATCCTTCTGATCGGTGTGCCCGGCAGCGGGAAGACCATGCTGGCCAGATGCCTCCCCGGCATCCTGCCCTACATGACCATGGAAGAGAGCCTGGAGACTACACGGATCCATTCGGTAGCGGGTCTTATCAAGCCCGGAACAGGCATGATCGTTCAGCGGCCTTTCAGGACCCCGCATCACAGCGCTTCCCTTCCCAGCCTGATCGGCGGAGGCGCCGACGCGAGGCCCGGGGAGATATCCCTGGCTCATAACGGCGTACTCTTCCTGGATGAGCTTCCCGAATATCCGAGATCGATCCTTGAAAGCCTCAGGCAGCCCCTGGAAGACGGAGAGGTGACCGTCAGCAGGGTCAAAGCCCACACGCGATACCTGAGCCGCTGCATGCTCGTAGCCGGCATGAATCCCTGTCCCTGCGGTTATTACGGTTCCAGGATCCATCCCTGCCGGTGCACCGCCAATGAGATCCGTCGGTACCTGGACAAGATCTCCGGGCCCCTGCTGGACCGGATCGACCTTCAGCTGGAGGTGGACGCGGTGCCGGTCAGCGAGATCGCCCAGCAGGGCGACGCGGAGGACTCGGCCACCGTGAGGAAGCGTGTCAACGCAGCGAGGAACATCCAGCGCGAGCGCATGAAGGAAGACAATGTTGCCTGCAACGCCCATCTCCAGGGCGAAAAGGTCAAAAAATACTGCCGCGTCGCGCCGGACGGGCAGAAACTTCTTGAATACGCTGTGGAACGGAAAGGCATCAGCATGCGCGGGTATCAAAGGATACTGAAGGTGTCCCGCACCATCGCCGACCTGGCCGGCAGGGAGATCATCGGCGCGGAACATGTGGCCGAGGCGATCCAGTACAGGAGCCTGGACAGCAAATACTGGGGCGGTCTATAGCTGCTTCTGGATCACGAAGCACACCGGAGCGCCCGGTGCCGCGTTGATAAAATCCTGACGCAAAACATTGAATCCCTTGGGCAGGGCACGGAGACGATCATCGATCCTGATCAGCTCCTCCTGCCCTTCTTCATGCCCCGGATAACAGCAGATCGTCATGATCCCGTAGGGCAGCAGGAGCTTGAGCCCCTGATCCACCGCCTTCAGGGTGGTCTCCCATCGGGTACGGACCACTTTGTCGCTGCCGGGGAGCCAGCCGAGATTGAACAGCACCGCTTTTACCGGCTGCCGCACATATTCGCTCATATGCTCATGGCCGGTATTCCACAATGACGCGCGCTGCCTGACGCCTTCCTTTTCAAGGAGCGCCTCCGTGGCCCTGACAGCGTCCGCCTGAACATCAAAAGCGTCCACGTGGCCGTTCTCTCCCACTAAAGCGCAGAGAGTCAGAGTGTCGTGCCCGTTCCCCATGGTGGCATCGACCGCCCTGTCGCCCGGCTCAAGCACCCGGGAGTACGCTTCGAAAGCCTGATACCGGGCTGACTTCAGGATATACATCATCAGATCCCTTTCAGGAGTTTATCGATCTCGGGCTTCGTGAGTTCCCGCCATTCACCGCGGCGGAGATCGCCCAGCTGAAGGGGACCGAACTGCACACGGCGCAGCATCTTCACGGGATGACCGACGGCTTCGAGCATTCGTCTGACCTGGCGGTTCCGCCCCTCATGGATCGTGACCTGCACCACGCTGATATCCTCTTCCTCGCGCACGATCCGGGCTTTCGCGGGAGATGTCATCCGGTCATCCAGCATGACGCCCTGACGAAGCTGCCGAAGCTCTTCCGGCGTAAGATGGCCTTCCACCCGGGCGATATAGCTCTTATCCACCAGGGATGAAGGATGCATCATCCTGTCCGCCACAAAGCCGTCGTTCGTGAGCAGGAGAAGCCCTTCACTGTCATAATCCAGACGGCCCACCGGATAGAGCCGCACCCGGTAATCCTCAAAATGCTCCATGACCGTGTGCCTGCCCTCCGGATCCTGGGCGCTGGTGATCTCCCCGGCCGGCTTATGATAGAGCACGTAGACCTTTTCCGTTTCCGGCTTGACCACTTTGCCGTCTACCCGTACAACGTCATTTTCTTCTACCTGCGTGCCCATCTGAGTGATCAGACGACCGTTGACGGTCACCCGGCCGTCCCGTATCATCTCTTCGCCGTGCCTTCTTGAGGACACACCGCAGGCCGCGAGATATTTTTGAAGCCGCATAGAATCCCTCCCGTGTGTGATCGAATGCATTATAGCATACTCCGCGGCCCGATGGCAACGCGGGCCGCAGCAACAGGCTTGCGCGTCTTATTGATCTCTGATAAAATAAAGCCCGTCCATCGAAGAAGTTTTGACCTTAATGAAGACCGGAGGGACTCATCTGTGAAACGCGGCGTCAGCACTTATCAGATCACGCTGTCAAGCCTTCTGACGGCGCTCATGCTCATCCTGGGCTATATCGAGAGCATGCTGCCGTCCCTGGGCATCCCGGGCATCAAGCTGGGGCTGTCCAACGGTGTGCTGATCTTCGCCCTGTACATGCTCAACGTGCCTCTCGCCTATGTCCTTTTCACCATGAAGGTGGTGCTCTCCAGCCTTCTGTTCAGCGGATTCCAGACCTTCCCCTACGCCTTCACCGGCGGGCTCGTCAGCCTGACAGTCATGAGCCTGATGAGCCGCGGCGATACCTTTAAACCCATCGTGGTATCCATCGCCGGCGGTGTCACGCATAATATTGGACAGGTGCTGATGGCGATCCTGATCGCCCATCTGCCGCTTCGGGAAATGCTGTATTACCTGGGGATCCTGATGCTGGTCGGGCTCGCCTGCGGCGCAGTGACCGGCACGGTCGCGGACAGTGTCATCCGTCACATCAGAGCCGGGCGGATCAGGATGCCGGCTGTCGACAAAAAAGGCGGCAGGGCTCTGCAGCTCCTGTCGGTCCTTTTGATCCTTGTCTGCGTCTACATCGCTTACCGCAGCGCTTTATAATGTCCCGCGGCAGTTTTTCATAAGACCTGAAGCTGTTTTCTAAGCCCTTTGGGGTAATGGTTCTTTATCGTCCCGTCCGATGCTTTTCCCCATCCAAGGGGGCATCCCTCATATCCCGCGATCACATATCCCTTCATGGGGATATTTTTTTGTATGGCCTCTCCGTGGATAAAACGCACCGCTTCTTCCTGATCCAGATCAATGTCCACCCGTTCCTGCCACAGCGCCAATGCGTGCAGGGGCATGAAACGCCCACCGCGCTCCTCGCACAGGTCCAGCCCCATCCGCAGGACTTTGATCCCCTTGAGAGGCACCATGCTTTCCGGCAGAAGGACATACCGGCCGGCATAAGGATATATCAGCTCATCGCGCATTTCGAAACCGTTCTGCCTGAGCCATTCCGTGACCGCACCTGTTTTCTGATGAGGCGGACCAAACGTGCCTTTCCCCGGCGCGTGCCCGCTTTTTTTCATTTTTGCCGCGAAATGCCCCTCTCCCCGTATGCGGTGGGGATAGAAGGTCATCATTCCTTGATTTTTCGGCAGCCCCTCCGCCTCAAAGGGCTCCAGGGCAAAGTCATCATGTTCCGAAAGGAAGGCTTCGATGACCCGCTCGTTTTCGTCGGGGCTGAACGTGCATGTGGAATATACGAGGGTCCCGCCCTCCCGGAGCATCCGGGCAGCGGAGGATAAGATCAGAGCCTGCCTCTGGGCACAGGCTTCGTTGATTCCCTCATACCATTGCTCCGCAGCCTCCGGATGACGCCTGAACATCCCTTCGCCCGAGCAGGGCGCGTCCACGAGGATCCGGTCGAAAGTTTCTTTCCAACAGTCCTCCAGGTCCTGAGGCATGGCGCTGGTCACGACGGCGTTGGGGATGCCCATCCGTTCCACGTTCATCGACAGTATTTTCGCCCGCGAGTACACCGGTTCGTTGGATACCAGCAGCCCTTTTCCGCGCATGAGCGCGCCGATCTGAGTGCTTTTCCCGCCCGGCGCGGCACAAAGGTCCAGGACACATTCCCCGGGCTGAGGATCCAGGGCCGTCACAGGGATCATAGCGCTGGGCTCCTGAAGATAGAAGGCTCCCGCTTCATGGGCCGCAGAAGCCCCGGCGCGGGACTCCTGAGACAGATAATAGCCTTTTTGCGCCCAGGGGATCACCGGACCGGTCCCTTCCGGCAGCGCGCCGCGGCGAAGCCGGAAACCTCTTTCGGGAGGCTTTTCAAGAGCATCAAAAAACGCGCAGGCTTCACCTGCGAGCTGCGCGCGCATCCTGTCTATGAATTTTACCGGCAGCGTATCAGTAATCATCGGGATCGATCTTCTCCGGATACACCGGATCGTGAAACGCCTGGCGCTGATCCACATTCAGCGGGATCCTGTCCACCGGCTGATCGTTGTCGCTGCCTTCCACCCACTGCCTGATGAGATTGGCTTTTTTCTTTCCCGATGAGCGGTATTGACGCACATAGGGCCGCTGAGGGGCGAACTGATCGTCTGTATGAGAGGAGGCATAAGAAACGGAGGCGTTCATCCCGTCCGTCTCATCGTTGTCATATTCCGCCGGCTGCTCCGGAGCTGATCCCACATATTCCTGAAAAAACGAGCTGTCCTGATATCCGTGAGCAAACTGCTGTGTATCTTTCCGGCGCATCTCCTCACCGCGCATCCTGGCCATGAAATGGCGCATTCTGGTGCGCCAGGCGAGATCGGGCCGCCAGCGAAAATACCATACGATATAATCGATCACGAGGCCCAGTATACACAGTGCGGCCACGGCCCCGAGCCAATGATCGCCGAGCCAGGTCAGGAAGCCGTCTTCCGAGCCGGATGAGAAGTAACGGAACAAACGCTGGCTTCCGAGACGGAGCCAGCTCAGCAAAGCATTGAATACGCCTTCCGCAAAAGCGTTCATCAGGACTCCTTATCGCTCTGGACCGGGCCGATCTCAACGGTCACGTACACGATATCCGTGGAGATGTATACGAACCCGCCGGGCCTTGATACCTGCAGAGGCATCATCACCGTTGAATCAAGACCGCTCACGTCCACAGTACCCGACAGGTACACATAATCACCGGTATGGCTCTCCAGGTCCATATCGGCCACGGAGACCGTCTGAGGTGAATAGGTGATGTTCTTGATCTCGTACCCATCCTTGGGCGTCCCCTGTACGACGCCCATATCGGCCACCTTGACCGTGTACATGGGATAAAAAGTCTGCTGGACGGTGATGTTTTCGATCCCCCAGGAATCCACGGTGACGGTCAGGAAACTCATGTCCATCTGCTCATCCTGGGCATTGGTCATTTCGATCGGTGAAGACGTGTATTCGGAACCGGGCCCGTTCCTCAGGGTCGGCATCGTGTAGGACACGACGCAGCGCGCGATCTGGTTGACCAGGGACTTGGGACCGCTCACGGTGACCTCGTTGACTTCCGCAGTGGCAGCATTGGCATAATAGCCCTCCGGCACCGTACCTGAGGTGCGGATCCTCACCGGGATCCTGGAACGGGTGACGTATTCCTCCACGTTGATATCGATCGTGTCCTCGGATATCTCCACGATGCTGCCGAATCCGGAAGAGGACGATCCCGCGGTCAGCTGCACAGTTTGTTCGCCGGGCTGACTGATGGTCGCCAGATCCAAACGAACGGTATAGTTGGAAGCGGACGCGGCCTGATAATTGCGCACAGGGACCTGGACTCGGATCGTGACCTCCGGAAGCTCATCGATGCCGCTGACGATGATGAGCCCGTTCCGCTGCAGTGAAGCGCCGTTCACGACAGTGATGGGCACGTTGCGGATGACTTTCTCACGGGTCAGGCTCGTATCCTGGGAGATGATACTTCCCCACAGAAGGATGGCGATGATGAAGCACATCAGCTTCCAGCCCCAATTATCGGTAATGACTGCCCATAAATTTTTCAGCTTTTCAACGAAACGGCTGCCATTCTCAGGTGTATCATTCATCATCCTTTTCCGCCCCCTTTCCCTTCAGGATCTTAAGAAGGCTGTTCCGGCCCGAACCGGTCCCGTTATAGATCCCGCTCAGGATGCCGACGATCTTCTCCTCGTCCAGATAGCGGGTCAGTTTTCCGTCCCTCGCCATGGAAATGATGCCCGTTTCCTCGGACACGATGAGCACGGTAGCGTCCGTCGTCTCACTGATCCCCAGACCGGCGCGGTGCCGGGTGCCCAGGGACTTGGAGATCCCTTCGGAATCGCTCAGATTGAGCACGCAGGCGGCGCTGGCCACACGCGTGTCTCTGATAATGACCGCTCCGTCATGCAGGGGCGTATTCGGCTCGAAAATATTTTCCAGAAGAGCCGCGGTGATCGTCGCGTCCACCGCGGTGCCGGTATCCATGATGTCCTGAAGGCCGGTCTTCCCCTCGATGACGATCAGCGCGCCGACACGCCGCCTGCTCAGATCGATCAAACAGGTGGTGATCTCCGATATGACGCGCTCATCCTCGCTCATCTCATGCTTGTGGTGCTCCAGTTTGGCGCCCCGCCCCAGCTGCTCCAGCGCTTTGCGGACTTCCGGCTGGAACAGGATCAGGATCACGATAGCACCGTTATTGATGATGCTCCTGAACAGCCAGGACAGCGTTTTCAGGCCGAGGATATCGCTCAGATAGCTGATCGCCACAAAAACGGCGACACCTTTGAGCACCTGTACGGCCCTGGTGCGGCGCACCAGTTTGAGCAATTGGTACAGGATGACGGACATGATCAGTATATCAAGGATATCCACCACCGTCGGGCGATGGAAGATGTTCCAGAAAAGCTGTTCCAATTGGGTAAAGATCGACGGCAAAGCCAATACCTCCGCTGCTCGGATACCGTTATTATACACGAATATCAGGGAAAAATAAATCCCTGCCGCAAGGTTTTTTACAAGAATGTATCAAAACTGAGTCTTTTATTGGAATGGCGATCCTCTTCTTCTCTGATTTGGATCGGCGGGTGATTTCTATCCAATTGAGATTATTTATTGTTTTAATTTACACTTGTTATTTTTCTTGACAGTTCCATCATTTGGTTATAGAATACAAAAGGCAGGTAATTAATTAGGGGGGACACCATATGAAACAGACAGGTGTTGTGCGGCGTTTGGATGAACTCGGAAGGATCGTTATCCCCATCGAACAGCGCAGATTGCTGGACATCAATATCCATGACCCTGTGGAGATCAATGTGGAAGAAGGCAAGATCGTAATCCGCAAATATCACACAGGCTGCATTTTCTGCGGCAGCGGAAGCGGTGTGACTTTCTACAAAGACAAACCCATCTGTAAGAAATGCATGAACGAACTTAAAAGCTGATGAACAGGATATAAAAACGCCGCAGCATCGCCGCGGCGT
>CADCQZ010000260.1 GCA_902803675.1 uncultured Eubacteriales bacterium | reverse complement strand
AAGGCGTTCACGTCCTCCCGGACCATGCGAAGGATGCCCTCGGGATCGCGGCCCGCGGCGCGGTCCAGCGCTTTTTCCATCCGCTCGAGCCCGTAGAAGCTGCCGTCCTCGTCGTTGGCTTCCGGCACGCCGTCGGTGTAGACGAACACCGCGTCCCCGGGCGTGAGGTGGATCTCATAGTCCTGATACCGGGCCTGCTCGATCGCGCCCAGGACCATGCCGTGCCGGTCCTTGAGCATACGGAACGCCCCGTCCTGTCCCCGTATGAAGGGATACTCGTGGCCGGCGTTGGCGCACCTCATCACCCCGGTGTCCAGGTCCAGGATGCCCAGCCACACGGTGACGAACATCCTGGACTTGTTGTTGTCACACAGCCGGGCGTTCACATCGCTCAGTATCGCGGCGGGGGTCCCGCCCTGCCGGGCCCGGACGGACAAGAGGATCCTGGACGACATCATGAACAGCGCCGCGGGCACGCCCTTGTCCGAGACGTCCGCGATCAGCAGCGTCAGGTGTGTTTCATCGATCAGGAAGAAGTCATAGAAATCCCCGCCCACTTCCCTGGCCGGCGTCATGCAGGCGTAGAGGTCGAAATCCTCCCGGTCCGGGAACGCGGGGAAAACATCCGGCAGCACGGACGCCTGGATCCGGGCCGCGGTGCGCAGCTCCGTGCCGACGCGCTCCTTTTCGGCGGTGACCAGGGCCAGATGCTCCATGTTGTCCACGATGCGCTCCTCCATGGAGCGGATCTCCCGGTACAGGTCGCCGACCTCATCGTCGGCCTTGAGATCCAGCCGGATCACATCCTCCCGGGTGACGCGCTCATCCGCGTCCCGGGCAAAACCGGTGGCGGCGGCCGCCAGTTTTTTGAGCGGCCTTGTCACGGTGCGGCGCAGCACGATCACACCGCACACGATCGCGGCCGACAGAAGGAAGACGACGAACAGAAGGCTCTGCCGCAGGAAAGTACCGCGGGCCCTGACGATCTCCGTCATGTCGATATCCACCCCGGCGGCGGCGATGGGCTCTCCCGTCACAGGGTCCGGGATCGGCGCCATCATCGTGCAGAGCCAGCCGAATTCCGAGCGGTACACCGTGGGCGGGATGGCCGCGTTGTCCGGATAGGAGGCGAACTCTTCGATGGGCTTTTCCGCCGTTCCCACCAGGGTGAGGGGTTCATCCGGATCGGCGATGTTGTACGTGACGCCGTCCACATCGATCTGATAGTACGCGCTGTCCACGCCGAAGAACTGCACGATCGCCCTCAGCGCGTCCGAGATCTGCTGCCAGTCATCCATTAGGTTCCAGGGCGCCTCCCCGGCGGCCGCATCGTCATCGGCGGGATCCCCCTCCGGGTCATAAATGAAATAGTATCCCGGCCGGCTCAGCATCCATTCCCTGATGATCCCGTCGTCCCCCGTTTCCGCGGCCCGGTCCCGGACCGCGCGGAACGCGTCGGTATCCACTTCCCGCCAGAAGTGCGCCAGGAGATTCGGATCGATATTGTTCGCGCCCGCCAGCGCCGCCCGCTCCAGCTGCGACCGGTACCCCTCGTCCACCCGCCGGCAGAACACGTGATAGCTGATCGCCGTCAGGCCCAGCGCCACGACGAGGATGCTGCCGATCAGAAGGATATTCAGTTTCAGCTGCACCGGGCGTCTGCGCGGCTGCCTTTTCATATTTCGTTCCTCCCGCTGTCCTGACGCTGACGGTCCTCCCCCGGTCATTCGATCGTGAGGATATCCAGGAACCCCACCACATCGAAGACATCGCGGATGATGCTGTTCACATTCGTGAGCACCATCGTTTTGTCCGCCGCTTCCATGTCCTGCTCAAAGGCGAGCAGCACCCTGAGGCCCGCGGATGAGATGTAGTCGAGCTTCTCCAGGTCCAGGGTGAGGCGGTCGATCCCGGGGAGCAGCGGCGATATCTCCGCCTCGAACCCGGGCGCGGTGTTGCTGTTCATCTGCCCGGCCAGCCTGACGGTGAGGGCGCGGCCCTCCTGTACTTTTTCGAACTCCAGTTTCGGAACAGTGTTCCTGTGCATGGTGTCATCTCCCTTCAAAATGATACGGTGTCTCAATACCGATACCGGCTTTTGTATTTTTT
>CADCQZ010000259.1 GCA_902803675.1 uncultured Eubacteriales bacterium | reverse complement strand
AGGCCCAGCATGTACCGGTGCGCCGTCTCGCCCTGGCGCGCGCCCTCCGCCGCGGTGCCCGCTTCTTTGAAATTGCGGTTCATGTCCCACTTCACATAGCTGATATCCGCGCTGCGCAGCACGGTGGAGACCGCGTCGATCACGTAGTCCTGCACGTCCTTCCGGGACATGTCCAGGATCAGCTGATGCCGCGCGGTGGTGCGCCGCCGGCCCCCGGCGTGCAGGCACCAGTCGGGATGGGCGCGGTACAGGTCGCTGTCCGGGGACACCATCTCCGGCTCGAACCAGAGCCCGAAGCGCATCCCCAGGGCGCCGAGCTTTTCCGAAAGTCCCTTCAGGCCGTCGGGGAGCTTTCTCCAGTTCTCCACCCAGTCGCCCAGGGAGCAGTGGTCGGTGTCCCGGCGGCCGAACCAGCCGTCGTCCAGCACGAAGAGCTCGATCCCGGCGTCCGCCGCGGCCCGGGCGATGTCCAGCAGTTTTTTCTCGTCAAAGTCAAAATACGTGGCTTCCCAGTTGTTGATCAGGATGGGGCGCGGCCGGTCCCGCCACGGGCCGCGGCACACACGCTCCCGGATCACGCTGTGGAACGCCCGGCTCATGCCGTTGAGGCCCTCGCCGCTCCACACGCACAGGGCTTCGGGGGCCTGGAAGCTCTCCCCGGGCATCAGGCGCCAGGTGAAGCACCGGGGATCCAGGCCCGCGGTGAGCCGCGTGGTGCCGAAGGCGTTCTCATCCACGCTGATCAGGAAGCTGCCGCTGTACACCAGCGCCACGCCCAGGCACTCGCCGGAAAACTCCGTGGTGTCCGGGGCGGCGAGGACCGTGAAGGGATTGTGCTCATGGCCGGAGGCGCCCCGCGCCGAGGAGACGCACCGGGTCAGCGCCGCCGGGGGCACGCGCTCCACGGCCCGCTCCCTGGCCCACGCGCCGTGCAGATGGATCATGTCGTACCGCCCGGGCAGGGCGACGCATACGCTCCCCGCGTTTTTCATCTCGAGGGCTTCGGCGCCCCCGTTCATATACCGCGCGCTCACGGCCAGGACGGGCCGGTCCCGGTACAGGGTGTAGCTGATCTGAGCTTTGAGCCCCGTCACCGGGTCCCCGAGGGTGACCGTCAGGGTGGAGGCCTCATCGTCCCGCTCCACATAGGCGGCGGGCAGGCCGGGGAGCGCGCTCTTGCCCTCCCGGATCTCAAAACCCTCATAGTACAATTCCGTGCAGTTCTGCCCGCTAAAATCAAGGGCGCTGACCATCGGGGGGCGGTAGTCCCCGCGCCCGTCCGTGGGGCAGGCGTAGGGGAGGATCTGCCTGAGGGAGTCGAAGGAAGCGCCGCTGCGCTCGTTGATCAGCGGCAGCGCCGCCCCGGGATCGTCAAGGGGCGCGCCGAAATGGGCCATGAGCAGTTCGTCACAGCCGTCCTCGTCGGCGCGCACGCACAGTACCACGGACATAAGATCGTTATACAGATGGAACAGCCGCCGGGATTCATCATACGTGATCATGCCGGTCTCTCCTTTACTCGAACTCGATCTCGCTCAAACGTTTTTTCATCAGCGCCGTGCCGGGGCAGGCGCTCAGGGCCGTGTCATATTCCTCCCGTGACCGGGTCTCGCGGAGGAGGGCATAGGCCTTTTCCCGGTCGATGTTGTCCCCTTCCGCCGCCGCGATCACTTTCAGGATCGCCGCGCCGCGTCTCATGGCGGTGTCGGCGGTCTCCCGGATCCTGACCGCGCAGGTCATCCCGGGCTCAAAGCCCGGCACGGTCACCAGCGTGTGGTCCGCCTCCAGGCGGTCCGTGAAAGCCGTCTCCTTCCCGTCCAGGGTGACCTCAGAAACGCCGTCCGTCACATTGCGGAAGG
Source organism: uncultured Eubacteriales bacterium (assembly GCA_902803675.1). The sequence goes on along the minus strand of CADCQZ010000259.1, from coordinate 3,104 downwards.
CCAGCGTCAGCTCCCGCCGGGGCAGGATGCGGCCGGGATCATCGCTGCGGACCGTGACGAGCTGCTCGGTGCCGGAGAGCTGTTCCGACCGGAACACGGTCACGGCCCGGGCGCCGTCAGAGTCCTCGATGAGGGTGTACTCCCCGCTGCCCGCGAACACCATCACCCGGAGCCTGACGGGGAGATCAACGCTGTTGCCCTCCGGCTTCCCGTCCAGCACGAAGAAGCCGCCCTCCTTCGCCAGCAGCGGGAAAGAGTCCAGGGGCCGCGTCATGTCCCGCCATCCGGCGCCGAAATACCGGTCTCCCGTGAACACGTCCGTCCAGTTGCCCTCCGGGAGCCAGACGCGCTTGGTGACCCAGCCGTCCCCGCCGCTCTTTTGGGTGATGGGGGCGGCGATCATCTGCCGGCCGAACAGGTACTCGTCCGGGCAGTCGTAGGCCTCCGAAGCGTCGGGCCAGGCGTAGTACATCGGCTCGATCAGCGCCAGCCCCTTTTCCGTCGTTTCGCAGGACGCGGTATACAGGAAGGGGATCATGGCGTGGCGCAGCCTCAAAAATTCCGCGGCGATGAGGCCGGCCCCGTTTTTATACCCGGCGGGGTCCTTGGAGAGGGTGCTGAAATCGGTGTTGTGCAGGCGGTTGACGGGGCTGAACACGCCGAACTGCATGAACCGGACGAACAGCTCGTCGTCCTTGACGCCCCGCCAGTGCCCGCCGATATCGTGGCTCCACCAGGTATAGCCCGCGTTGGACGCCGTGGATGTGAAGTACGGCAGGTATTTCAGCGACTTCCAGGTCATCAGGGTGTCGCCGGAAAAGCCCAGGGGATACCGGTGGGACCCGATCCCCGCGTACCGGGACAGGATCAGCGCCTCGTGCTCTTTGGCGATGTCCAGGGTGTGGTAGTGGTTCAGGCTCCACAGGGGATCCAGCCCCGCCATGGAGGACCCGGTGCCCTGCTGCCAGTCGATCCACCAGAAATCCACGCCGTCCCGCTCATAGGGCTTGTGGAGGATGTCGAAATACGCGTTGATGAAATCCGGGTCCGCGATGTTGAAGCGGACCGGGGCTTTGGTATCGGGATCGACGCCCATGCGCTCAGCCATTTCCCGATACTGCTTTTCGAACCAGCGCACGCCCAGGGCCGGGTGCAGGTTCAGCGTCACCTTCATGCCCATATCGTGCAGGGCGCGGAGGAACGCCCTGTAGTCCGGGAACAGGTCCTCGTTCCAGGTATAGCCGGTCCAGCCGCGCTCCCCGTCCGGGAGATCGTGGCTGGGATGCCAGTCCATGTCCACGGTGGCCACCGTGAAGGGGAGCGCGCGGTCCGCGAAGGAGGCCATCAGGGACAGGTACTCCCTTTGGGTATAGGCCCAGTACCGGCTCCACCAGTTGCCCAATGCCCACCGGGGCAGGACGGGCGGCGCGCCGCAGATCATATACAGCGCCTTCACCGCGGCCCGGTAGTCCTTCCCGAAGGCGAAAACGTACAGGTCGGTCTCCGGGTGCTCCCGGGGCCTGACTTCCCCGTCCTGCCCCAGGATCAGCGACGCGCTGTCGTCATAGACGGCGGCGCCGCTCAGGGACACCACCCCGCCCTTGAGGCGGATCGGGCGGTTCGGCTCCCCCGGGGAGGAGGGGAGGTACTCGTCCCCGTCGCAGCGGTCCAGGGTGCGGTAGGTGCCTTTGAGGTTCCCGGTATCATCCGCCGCCGCGGTCTTCCCGTCCGGGAAGGTGACGAAGCTGTCCGAAAGGGGATCGCACACCGTCAGGCGCGCCGCTTCCGTTTCGATGACGTATCGCCCGTCCTCCTCACGGAAACCGCAGGGCGTGGGGGGCATGTCCCGGAACCACACCGCCTGCGTCGCCTCATCCAGGAAGCGGCCCTCAGGCTCCTTCTCGATCCGGAACAGGCGCGGCGAGAGCACGGTGACGCGCGTGTCATTAAAGCAGATGATGTTTTCCTTCAGGGCGGCCGGGCGGGTCTTCGCGACCAGATGAGCGTGGAGCATGCCGGGTCCTCCTTTGTATTTCTGCCGTTATTATAACCGATATCGGCCGGGTGGGAACAGCTTTTATTTTTTTCAATATGGGCCGGGCGGGAGCAGCTTTTATCTTTTTTGCGATATCCGCCGGACGGAAAGTAAAACAGCGCAGATGACGGAAGCCCCGGCATCTGCCTGACTTTATTTATGAGGATACCGCCTGATCTGTCACAGGAACGTGATCTCCCGGGCTTCGCCGTAATGCCCCCGGCCGATCACATACTGCGTGACGTCCCAGGGCAGCCGGCCAAGGGAAAAAGTTCCCGCGGGGGAGTTGTGATCCCGCTTGGGATCGGGCATAATAGGGACCAAGACGGGCATTGACGCCGCGGGGCGCGTACCGGCGGCGATAACGGATGCCGCGGACAGGAGGTAAAACGGGATGATCATCCGGCGGGCGGCTCAGGAGGATGCCTTCAGTATCGCGGAGATCTGTGTGGAAGATTGGCGGAAGGCCTACAGGGGCATCATCGCCGACGACTATCTCGACGCGTTGAGCGTGGAGCGGCGGTATCAGCGGGAACGGGAGAGGATCGATAAATATACGGTCGCCGCGGACGAAAGGGAGACTTTGGGCTTTGTGTGGAATGAGCTGATCGACGATGAGGCGGCGGACTGCGAGATCGTTGCCCTGTATGTGCGGTGCTCCAAAAGGGGGAGCGGGATCGGAAAGGCGCTGTTCGGGCATTCGGTCGACGCCTTCCGCGCGGCGGGCAGGAAGCGCATGATCGTCTGGTGCCTCAGGGAGAATCATGAGGCCCGGAAGTTCTATGAGAAAATGGGCGGGAAAGAGTATAAGACCGGCACCCACCGGTGGGGGGAGAGGGACTACGATATGATATGCTATCTGTATCAGCTGGACCGCCTGCCGTCGGTCGGGGACCACCGGGGTCGATCGGGGACCACCGGGGTCGATCCGGGGACCATGAGAAGGCGGTCCCCGATCGACAGTGAAATGCCTTCGGCGTGAAATGCGCTGCGCGCGTGAAATTTCGCCGAAGGCGAAGTGAAATGTACCTTCGGTACGTTGCGGTACAAATTCCTTGCGGAATTTGGT
>CADCQZ010000258.1 GCA_902803675.1 uncultured Eubacteriales bacterium | reverse complement strand
CTGTTTTATTCCTTCCCTCTTACCCTTTCTTTGTTGTCTCTGGTTTGCTTCTTAACCATATTTTTCCGGGTTTTAGTATTCTGGCGCTGTTGCTTGTGCAACAGCGCCTTTTTTCGTGCTGATATGAGTGCCGGGACCGGGATGCCCGCGGCCTTTATCCTTCCTCCGGAGCGATATCCTCCGCTTCGGTCCAGCCGGTGAAAGTGAGCAGGGAGGGCCGGGGGCTGTCCTCCGCGGTCTTCCTCCAGGCCGTGGGGGTGCACCCCATGGCCTTGCTGAAGTGCCGGTTGTAGCTGCTCAGGGAGTCATAGCCCACCATGCCGGCGATCTGGGTCACGCTCAGGCCCGAGGACCTGAGAAGGGCGCAGCTTTTGAGGATCCGGGTCTGGTGCAGGAATTTGAGAGGCGAGGTGCCGATCTGCTCCCGGAACAGGCGGCGGAAATGGGTGGGGCTCAGGTGGCAGATGTCGGCCAGGGTCTGCTGCGGAAAGTCCTGCATGTAGTTTTCATGGACGTAGTCCAGCGCGGGGGAGAGGGCGGACATGACCTGATCGCTCACCCTTTCCGGCGCCTCCCGGCTGTAGGCCCTGAGCATATCGATCAGGAGCGATACGCACAGCCCCTTTACGCAGGTGTGGTAGCCGGGGGCCTTGAGCGTCATCTCCTCCACGATCCGCTGCGCGCACCGCGCGGCCCAGGGATCCTTCTCCGGTCTCAGGATGAGATGGCAGTCGCTCAGGAACCGCCCCGCGTCCTTCAGGCCGCTGTGCTTCTGGAGGATGTTCGGCCCCAGCAGGGTGTCCGGGTCCAGGAACAGGTAGCTCCACCGGCTGGATTCTTCGGGATCGGACCAGGTGGTGTGGGGCACGTTGCGGGCGATGCAGGTCACGTCCCCGGCGGAAAAGTGGATCTTACGGTCGTCGAAGACCATGGTGCCCCCGGCGCTGTGGCACAGCCCGATCTCCAGGCAGTTATGGATGTGCAGATGCCTGGCGGGCGTGGGGGAGATATGCCACCTCTCGCCGGTGAGCACCAGAAGGGGAAAGTCCGCCGGCAGCTCGTAGCTGCGGTATTCCAGTACCGTGCGTCCGGGTCGCGCCATCTTTATCTCCTATTCCATTTTGAACATCATTTTGAGCTTCGGCTGGGCCCCGGTCTCGGGATCCATCACCAGGTCCAGCACGTCGGCCATGTACGCGTTCCAGCGGTCCACGACGGGGCTGCCCGCCTGGGTCTCCTCGGCGAAAACGATGCCCTTCTCGCACTCGTAGTAGCCGAACACGTCCTTCCCGTCGCTCCAGATGGTGTAGTTGCGGATGCCGGCCTCCTTCAACAGCGCCAGCATCTCCGGCCAGATGGTGTCGTGGCGGCGCTTGTACTCCTCCTGCATCCCCGGTTTGATGCGTCCCTTCCAGGCAAAGCGTTCCATGGTGCTTCCTCCTTCTGTATCGTGAAGTGATTTTTTTTACTTTCCTTTGGCCCGGGCGCAGCTCGAGCGCTCCACCAGCTCCCAGTCGGCGGTCTCCCGGCGGCCCTCCCCGCTGAGCAGGAGCTCCACGGCCCGGGCCCCGGTGCGCTGCTGGTGGGAATTGATGCTGGTCAGGGCCGGGGTGAGGTACGGGGCGCAGAACAGGTCGTCGCACCCGATGACGCTCATGTCCTCCGGCAGTTTCAGGCCCCGGTCCCGGGCCTCGGCCAGGCAGCCCATGGCTGTCAGGTCGTTCATGGCGATGACGGCGGTGGGCCAGTACTCGGGCCGGATACCGTCCAGCATGCTCCCTAAGGCTTCCCTCCCGGCCGCGGGCGTCCCCTTGCAGTACACCCGGTAGGAATCGGTGTAGGGCAGCCGGGCGTCCTTCAGGCCTTCCCGGTAACCCACCTCCCGGCGCAGGGGATCGTTGTCCTCCCTGACGCCGCCGATGAAGGCGATCCTCTCATGGCCCAGGCCCGTGAGATAGGCCACGATCTCCCTTGTCATGGCGGCGTTGTTGTTGGCGATGGCGGGGAAATCATACTCCGGCGGCACGCAGCCGATGAGCACCACGGGCATCGCGTGCCTTAATTCCCTCAGGGCGTTGAGCACCTTGTCCCCGTGCCCTTCCGGCAGGTACTCCAGGCACACCACCGCTCCGTCGAGCCTGCGCTCGCTGAGCATGGTGGCGGGGTCGTAGGCGTCGGTGTCCAGGCTGCTCCAGGGGTACAGGCTGATGGAGTAGCCCTGCCTGGCTGCCTCCTCCTGGGCGCCGGTGAAGATCATGGCGTAGTGGGGATTGAGCAGCTTGGGCAGGATGATGCCCAGGGAGTGGGTGACGCGGCTGGTGAGCCCCCGGGCGATCGCGCTGGGGCTGTATTTCCTCCGGGCGATGGCCTCCTGCACTTTTTCGCGGGTGGCGGGGGACACGCCGGCCTCGCCGCGCAGCACCCTTGACACGGTGGCGATGGAGACCCCCGCGTCCGACGCGATATCATAGATAGTGGCATTCCCGCTCATAATGTCCTCCGAGGCGCGGCGCCGGAAAGATGTCAGGATCATGATCTTGATTGAAAGCGCTACCATTATACATGATATGGGGAAAAAACACAAGTATCCGCCGGAAAAAACCAATTTGACCGAAATAGACCCGAATTTTTTGTTGACACCGCCTATATGCGGTATTATAATGTAAGCGCTACCAATCAAGTAAATCACATCGGGGGATGATGGAATGGGCGAGACTTACCGTGAGACGGCGGACCGGGTCCTGGCCATGCTCAAGCGGGCGGACGGCAACGATCCCTCCCGGGGCCATTTGACCATGAACAACTGGGAGTGGCCCACAGGCGTGGCGCTCTACGGCATCTACAAGACCTATAAGCAGAGCGGCGATAAGTCGATCCTTGACTACCTGACGGGCTGGTACGACGACATGCTCTCCCGGGAGCAGCAGCCCCACCGCAACGTGAACACCGTGGCGCCCGTGCTGACGCTCACCTGCCTGTACGACGAAACGAAGAATGAAAAATACCTCCCTGTCATTTTAAGCTGGCTCCGGTGGGTGCTTGAGGAGATGCCCAGGACCGAGTACGGCGGGCTGCAGCACTGCACGGTGTGGAACAAGCACTACCAGCAGCTGTGGTGCGACACGCTGTTCATGGTGTGCCTGTTCCTGGCCAAGGCCGGCGTGGT
>CADCQZ010000257.1 GCA_902803675.1 uncultured Eubacteriales bacterium | reverse complement strand
CTGTTCCACTGCCGGTCGAACAGGTACTGGAGGAACCGGTGATAACCGATCCTGTCGGCCAGCTCTTTTTCCGCTTTTTTAAGGGCGGTTTTCCGGCGCAGGCGGTACTCGTCCGGCCAGGTCATCCAGGACCGGAGATCGAATTTCTCCTTCAGGGCGTCATAGACGCAGTAGTCATGCAGCCAGGGCTGTTCCTTCTCGAAAGCGTCGAGCTTATCGCTCAGCTTGTCGCGGCTCTTGTTCCAGGCGGCCTCGAGCATTTTCCGCTTGACAGGCATCAGGGCCTGGAAATCCACCTTATCGCTGTCGGGCAGTTCCACCACGTCCGCCTTGTCCAGGAAGCCTTCACGCACCAGGGTGGGGATGTCGATCATCAGGGGATTGCCGGCGAAAGTGGATGTGCTCTGGTAGGGCGATTCGCCGTAACCGGTGGGGCCCACCGGCAGCATCTGCCATATGCTCACGCCGGAAGCGTTCAGGAAGTCCACGAACTGCCTGGCTGTTTTTCCCATGGTGCCGATCCCGCCGGGGGAGGGCAGTGATGTCATGTGCAAAAGGATGCCCGCTCTTCTCATTGATCTGCGCCGCCTTTCTGATAGTGCTTTATTCCTGTCGCGGCTGTTCACTTGAATTGAGCAGCCTGGCATGATTCAACGTATACAGGATCTCGTCCAGCGGCACCATGTCCATGGAACCGTAGGGCAGGTCGAGACATCTCTCGAACATGAAGCGTACAGCCTGGAGAAGATCCGAGATGACGGATGGGAGCTGGCCGGGATCGCTTTCGCCTCCCGCGGTCAGGATGGCTTTCAGGCAGTGATTGTAGGTGCCGAAGAGCATGTCCGGCAGGGCCTCCAGGTTGTAAAAAGCCTGCTGCTTCTCCTGCAGCTCTTTCAGGAGCTTTTTGAATTCCGGGCAGAAGAGCTGCTCTTCCGCCTGGGCAAAGGTGTCGGATACGATATCGCCATCTACGGTGCCCATCAGGGGCAGCAGGGTAGCGATGAACTTTTCCTGGCCTTTGCGCACGGGGAGAGCATAATAGAGCAGCCGGTTCACGGCGTGCAGCGCCTGGTTGGTGTCCTCATCCCGGTAGGCCGCGAAGGCGTCGGCCACTTTATTCAGGCAGATGGCCGTCAGGATCTGCTGTTTGGACTCAAAATGATGGTACAGGCTGCCCTTGCTGCACTGGAGGATGCCCAGGAGATCGTCTACGGTGCTGCCGGAATAGCCCTTTTCGAAAAAGAGCTTTTCGGCGGTCTCCAGGATCTTTTTCTTTTTCAGCTCACCTTTCAGCATCTGATCACCTCTTAGCTCCTAATGGTTCGGGATGCGTCCGTAGATATACAGCGTACAGGGATCCTGCCCCACCGATACGGTCAGAAAGACCGGATAGGCGCTCCCGTTGGACAACACCAGATCCTCATCAGGCCAGGAAATGCTCGTCCCCCCGGCCCCGTCCGGGAAATGCTTCCCGGTCTTCATCCCGGCGGCGGAGGCTGCGCGGTACACCATGTCCCCGATCCGGCTCAGCTCGGAGGAGTAAAGGTTGGCCTTGAGGCCTTCCCGGCTGACTCCGTTCCCCGGGAGCCGCTGGAGCATCACGTTGAACAGGGATATTTCCGTTCCTGCGGGGACGATGATGCCGTCCAGCGCCGTCACGATATCCTGCGCTTCCTGAGGGAGGCGCGCCGCCGCGGCGCTGACCAGCCCGAAGGAATTCATCAGATCGTAGGCGGTGATGCCGGGCAGGATCTCTTCGGGCGTGAGGACGATGTCCTGCGCGGCTCCGGTCCCGCTGCGGTCTTCGAGCGCTTTCGTGATCGCGTCCTCGATATCGGACACCGGGATGGAATACCCCTTTTCCTCGGGCAGGAAGGTGAAGGTGCCCGTGGCGAAATCAAAGGTGTCCAGCTGCGCGTTCACAGGTTCTTTTTGTATGTCTCCGGCGATCTGCGCGGCGGTCTCGCTCACCGTTTCCTGCCGCCAGGCCGGGGATACGTAATAATACGCGCCTTTGTTCCGGGCGCTTTCGGCACTGCGCCGGCGGTACTCAAAGGGGGAGAGCCCTTCGGGGAGGATCGCGGGCGTCACGCTCCTGCCTACGGCAAATGCTTTGTCCAGGGCGTCGCGGATGTTTTTCTCCCCGTCATAGAAACGGCTGACCGGGATGATCCATCCCTGCTCCCCGGCGGTGACGCGGAGCGTGCCTGAGACTGTGCCGCGCTGCCCGGCGGTGATCCTGTCCAGTGCCTGCTGATAAGTGAGGCCCGCCAGCGGGATGTTGTCCACATAAACGCCGTCGGCAAAACAGTCATCCGACGGAAGCTGATCTTCAGCGGCTCTGAAAGCCGGCAGCCTTGAGTACCATCCGGCCGCTGCCGCGGTCAGGAACACGAGCAGGATGACGCCGGCCCACATGATGGCCGCCCATACCCGGCTGACCGGGCCCGGGTCTTTCCTGCGGCGGCTCCTGTGAGGAATGCGCCGCGCTGTTTCATGGGGAAGCTCTTCTCCGGGAAAAGGATCCCCGGAAAAGTTTCTTTCATAATAGATCGGCTCGTCTCTCATCCTGACCGCCTGACTGGCCTTATGTTTCCGTTGCCTGCCGCAGCGGAAGAAGGCCACGCACATTGTATCCAAACAGGCCCTGTTTTGTCAATGCCAACAGGCCGTTTCACTCCCCGCGTTTGGCTTTGGGACGGGCGCCCGGAGGCCGCGGGACCGGGATCCGTGTATCTCCGCGGCCGAAAGTTTACATCCGTTCATGGACAAAGCCGCGGGCCTGTTGTACAATAACAGGAAATCCGACCGGAGGTGGGGAAAGCATGGCGGCGGTACTGTATCTGATCAGTTTCATGCTGATGGGCTGCGCGGTGACGCGGTGCCTTTTTCCGCGCCGTCAGGTCCTGACACGCGTGTGGATGGGTGCCTGCCTGGGCGTCTTCCTCATGATGTGGCTGCCTTACTTATCCGCTTTCCTCTTCGGCTTCACGCTCAAAGCCCATGTGCTGGCCCTGCTCGCGGCGGTCATGATCACGCTGGGATGCGCCGTTTCGGTCCGCAGGACAGCCGCGGTACGCTGGGGGGACGAAGACCGCTCCCTTCTTGTCACGATGCTCTTCACCGTGGTGCCCCTTTTCCTGTTTTCGATGGTTCTGGAATGGACCCATAATATCCGCCCCGCGGCGGACGGCCTGCATGTGGGCCAGAGCACTTACGGGGACCTGAACCTCCATCTTTCCATCATCACCTCCATGAGGAACGCGTCCGTTCCGGCAGATTACAGCATCTATCCGGGAGCGCGGCTCAGCTATCCCTTCCTGACGGATACTCTGTCCACTTCCTGCATGCTTCTGGGGATGGACCTGCGCGCGGCGGTTCTGGTCCCCTCCGGGGTCATGCTCCTGCTGCTCTACAGCGGCTATATCATCCTGGCCGACCGGATCTTTCACCGCAGGCGGACCGCGGTGCTGGCCTTCCTGTTTTTCTTCCTCAACGGCGGTCTCGGTTTTCTCTATGCTTTCGATATGACCGGCGTGAGCCTGGGCAGCGCCGGGGCCAACCAGCTGCAGGAAGGCGTCGGTGTTCTCGCGAGGCTCCGCAACATCCTCTACGGCTGGTATCAGGCGCCGGCCAATCACGCGGAATTCACCACCTACAATCTAAGGTGGAGCAACATCCTGTGCGATATGCTGATCCCGCAGAGGACCATCCTGGGGGGCTGGTGTCAGCTGCTGCCCTGCCTGTATCTCACCTATGACCTGGCGGCCAGTGAGCTGGGCCGGCAGGACACGGCGCCCGGGCAGTTCAGGAACGCGCTTTTTCTCGGGATCTGGGCCGGCGGGCTGGTGATGATCCACACCCATTCCTTCTTCGCGCTGGGCCTGACGAGCATCGGCTGGACGATCTGGTGCGCCGTCAGGGGGAAGGGAAGGTTTTTGCAAAGGATCCTGCCGTGGGCGGTCTACGGCGGGACGGCTCTTCTCCTGGCCCTGCCGCAGCTCCTTGTCTGGACTTTCGGCCAGGTGGGCGGGAGCGATCATTTCCTTTCCTTCCATTTCAACTGGGTCAACAACTCAGGCAGTGCCGGCCTGCGGGACGGATATCTCTGGTTCTACATCAAAAACATCGGGCTGCCCTTTGTGCTCATCCTGCTTTCCCTTCTGGAAAAGAACAGCAAAAGGCGCTTTCTGGCTGCCGGCGCGTTCACGATCTTCGTGACCGCGGAGCTCATCCAGTTCCAGCCCAACGAGTATGACAACAACAAGCTCTTTTATGTCTGGTATATGTTCGGCGCCATGCTGGCGGCGGACTTCGCCTGGGAGATCTGGGACAGGATGAAGCCCCTGCGCTCCAGGTACGCCGCGGCCGTGCTCGCCGGGGTGCTCTGCTTCAGTTCGGCGGGGCTGTCCTTCGCGCGGGAAGCCGTGAGCGATTACATGCTGTTCTCGAAGTATGACGTGGAGGCGGCGGAGTTCATCGAGAAAGAAACGCCCCAGCACGCCGTTTTCATTTCCTGGACGCAGCACATCAATCCCGTCTGCGCCCTGGCGGGGCGGGACATCGTGTGCGGGCCGGACCTGTGGCTGTACTATCACGGCCTGAACACCTGGGAAAGGCAGATGGACATCAGGGAATTCTACCGGGATCCCGCTGGAAACAGAAGGATGCTGGAGGACTATAACGTCAGCTATATCTTTGTCGGCAGCTATGAGCGGGCCAATCTCACGATCGACGAAGACGCTCTGGACCGGGAGTTCGACCGGGTCTTCGAGTCCTCCAACGGTGAGATCACGATCTGGCGGGTAAACCATGATGAATGACGAGCGTTTTTTCGTATACAGCCGGGATCATTTGAAGCCCATCCGCGTGATGACGGAAGCTGACGGCGGTCTGCTGCGTTATATGAATATCCGCGTGATCTGCTGGGACGCGGACACCGTGACTTATCTTCCCAACACCAAAAGGGCCGTGAAGGCTCTCACGATCCCCAGAGAGAGGATCCTGTCCGCGGCCTACGCCCGGGGAGATGACGGTGAAACAGACCTTTTGAAAGGATATGATGCCGATGAAAAATGAGACCCACGCGGCGGGCCGCTTCGGGGAGATCATCCGCTTCGCCTTCACGGGCGGCGTGTGCTTCCTGATCGAGTTCGCGCTGCTGAAACTGTTCAGGGATGCCTGCGGCATACCCACGCTTCCGGCGGAGGCCGCCGCGTTCCTGATCTCCACGGCCGTCAATTTCCTGTTGTGCCTCAAATGGGTGTTCCCGGAGGCCAAAGAAAAGGGCGCCGTCCAGAAGATCGTGTTCCTGGTCAGCAGCGTGATCGGCCTGGGGCTCAATCTGGCGCTGATGGCCCTGTTCGGCCGTCTTTTCGGCGAGGATCAGGTCATCTTCGCCCTCTTCGGTTTTGAGGTCAAAATGTATATGATCAGCAAGATCATCGCCACCGCTGTCGTGATGGTCTGGAACTACTTCACCAAGCGCGCCATCCTGGTGGCGGCGGAGCGCTTCGCTTCCCCGCGCGGGGGAGACAGCGAAGCATGATCGACGGACATGATCCCGGCCGGTATGATCCGCTCCTGACGGCGGCCTATATCCGCGGGATGCTCGAAAACGAAACACACCCCCTGATCTCAAAGCCTCTTTCCGCCCTCGGGGAGGAGGACTGCCGGGCCCTTCTGGCCCTTGCCCGGGAGCGGGGCATCGATCTGCATCACTTCAAGCGTTTCGACGAGCTGCCCCGGGTGCGGACGGTCCTGGGGATCCTTCGGGGCATCTGTCCCGAGGATCTTCTGGATGTGGGATCCGGCCGGGGCGTTTTTCTGTTCCCGTTCCTGCGCGCGTTCCCCGACACCCCTGTCACGAGCCTTGAGCTGCTGCCGCGCCGGGCTCAGATGCTCGACGCGGTCCGCCGCGGAGGGATGGACCGCCTGAAAGTGTTTCAGGGGGACATATGCGCATGGGACGCCCCCGAAGCGTCCTATGACGCGGTGACATTGCTGGAGGTGCTCGAGCATATCCCCGATGTCGGCGCGGCGGTCCGGAACGCCTGCCGCATCGCCCGGCGCTGCGTGATCGTCACGGTCCCGAGCAAACCGGATGATAATCCCGAACACATCCATCTTTTGACGAGACCCAAACTGGAAGGGCTTTTTCAGGCCGCGGGCTGCCGCGCGCTCCGCTTTGACGCGGTGCCGGGCCACCTCGTCCTGTTCGCGAAGAAGGGAGCATGAGATGCCTTTTAAGATCCTGAAGTATCCCCGGACGCCTCATCTCATGGGATCCCGCCTGCAGCCCGGGGACGAGGATCTCTCCCAGGTGCCGTTTTCCGGGATCGCCATGAAGCATATCGTCATCGAGGAAAAGATCGACGGCGCCAACACGGCTGTCTCCTTTGACGATGACGGCACGCTGCTCCTGCAGAGCCGGGGCCACTACCTGACCGGCGGTTACCGGGAAAAGCACTACGATCTGTTCAAACAGTGGGCTTCCGCGCACGCGCTCATCCTGCGGGAAGCTTTGGGCACCCGGTACATCATGTACGGGGAATGGATGTACGCCAAGCACACGATCTATTACGACGCGCTGCCCCATTATTTCATGGAATTCGATCTGTTCGATCGGGAGACTTCCCGGTTCCTGGATACGCCGTCGCGTCGGAAGGTCACTTCCGGTCTGCCTGTTTCCTCCGTTCCCGTCCTCGCGGAAGGCCGCTTCCGGCAGGAGAGCGACGTCCTTCGGTTTCTCGGCGACTCCCTTTTCATCACGCCGGATCATCTGGCCCGTCTTCGGGAAACGGCTGAGCGGATGGACCTTGACCCGGAGCGTATCCTCCGGGAGACGGACCCCTCCCGCACCATGGAGGGGCTGTATATCAAGGTGGAAGATGGGGGAGCGGTGACCGCGCGGGTCAAATATGTGCGCGGCAGCTTCCTGCAGTCGGTGGAACAGTCCCAGTCCCACTGGCTGGAGCGGCCCATCGTGCCCAACGGGCTGTGCCGTCCCCTCACGGAGCTTTTCTCAACGCCCTGACGGGAACTTTTCAGAGATCCTATGACCGATAAGATCACGGACAACGGGATATCCGCCCTGTATGACGCCCTGCCCGCGCCGCCTGACTGGCGGTACGATTTCACTGCCCTGGAGGCGCTGCCCGCCCTGGCCCCGCTGATCGCGGCCATGAGCGCGACGCCCCAGGATCCCGTCTGGCACGGGGAAGGGGACGTGTGGACCCATACCCGCCTGGTGTGCGAAGCGCTTGCGGGCCTTGAGGATATCCGCCTGCTGCCCGAATGCCCCCGCCGGGCTCTCTTGCTGGCGGCGCTCCTGCATGATATCGGCAAGATCCGCTGCACCCGGGTGGAGGGCGGGCGCATCGTGACGCCCAGCCACGGCAGTGTCGGGGCGCGTATGGCCCGGACGCTCCTGTGGACGAGATTCGGTCTGGCGGGCACTCCGGAAGCCCTTGAAACGCGGGAAGCCTGCTGTGCCCTGATCCGGTACCATTCCCTGCCGCTGCATTTGTATGAAAAGAACGATCCAACGCTCAGCGCCCGCCGCTTCGCCTCCGTCGGCGAAAAGGCGACGGGCGCCACTCTCCTGTCCCTGACTGCCCTGGCG
>CADCQZ010000256.1 GCA_902803675.1 uncultured Eubacteriales bacterium | reverse complement strand
GAATGCCCGCGAATGGACCGTAAAGCACAAAAGATGCCGTTCACGACAAAAAATGAACGTGAACGGCGCACTGTCGTTTTTTATGGATGAGCCGGGATCACGGCTTCATGATCACGCTGAGCCGGAAGATACCGTCCTCCGCCTTGACGGACATCATGCCGCCGTGCTTCTGGGCGATGCGGCTGATGGACCTTAAGCCGAAGCCGTGGCCGGAGCCGGTCTTGGTGGTCCGGGGCAGGTCGTCCCCGGTGAGGCTGAGGTCCCCCTCGAAAGTGTTTTCCACCATGAGCACCACCATGGCGCCCCGGGTGTTGCTCTTGAGGGTGATGCGGCGCTTTAAGGGATCCCCGATCTTCAGGACCGCTTCCAGGGCGTTGTCCAGGGAATTGCCGAAGAGGGAATAGATCTCCCGTTCGGTGAGGAAGCTGAACAGGGAGCCGTCGATCATATAGGTGAAGCGCACCTGCTGGGCGCAGCACAGGATGTTTTTTTCCGTCAGCACCAGGTCCACGGTGGGGTGTCCGCACTCGATCACGGTGGAATAGCCGTTGACGGCGTCCTCCAGCTCGTTCAGGTACTCGTCGAACCGGGCCTTGCCCGCCTCGGACCGGATGGCGCGGATCTGGTGCTTGAGGTCGTGGCAGGTGGTCTGCAGGGCCGTGATGCCGTCCCGGCTCATCTCGTAGTACCGCATCTTGTTGCTGATGAAATCGTGCATCGTGAGGTTCTCGTGCCGGAAACTGTCCAGCTGGGCGATCATCAAAAGAGCGATGTAATTGATGAGGGTGTATAAAAGGGCGCACAGATAATACAGGAACAGGGCCTCCGCCTGGGCGGTGAACACCTGGCCGCAGTACTCCAGGATCATCTGCAGCAGGATGAACGCGACGGACAAAAGCACCATCGTCCTCACGGGGGCATGGCGCGGCGGCTCCTTGATCAGGCGTTTATACATCAGGCTGAAGACCAGGCAGATCAGGGCGTACACAAGGTAGCTCACCAGGGAACCCAGGACGCTGTACTGGGACCAGGGCGCGGAGACCCTGCCGATAAACAGCGCGCTGGAGCCGGTCTTGAAGGCGTTCCAGGCCAGTTTGAAGATCGTGACCGCCAGCAGGCCGTTGTAAATGGCCTCGGACTTCCGGATCCGGTAGCAGAAAAAGCAGGAGCACACGTATAAAAAAGACAGCGCCAGGATGAGGACGGCGTAGCCCAGGCCTTTGAGGCGCGGGTCCAGGGCCGGCTGATCCGTGAAGGTGCGCAGGCCCCAGCAGACCGCCAGCATCACGACGCAGGACAAAAGGGCCTTCGGAACGAAAAAGCGCTTCCGGTCCGCCTTGTTCAGCAGGAAAAGGAGCAGGGAAAACACCACCGCCGCGGAGATACGGTGATCCACGGAGGAGATAAAAAAGCTGTCGGAAGTGATCATAGGCTGTCCCCCAGGAAGCTGGAGAAGCGCGTGAGAAGTTCCTTGCGGTGGGATTTGGAGATGGAGATGCGTATGCTGCCGATGAGCAGGTGATCGGCCGTCACGTTGGACACGTGGCGCAGGTTCACGATGAAGCTGCGGTTGCACATGACGAACCGGTCGGGGTCCAGCTTGCCGGTCAGGTCGGACAGGCGCCCGCGCACGGTGTAATCCCCGCGGGAGGTATGGTAGACCAGGTTGTGGTCGAACACTTCCACGTAGGTGATATCGTTGGCGGGAAGGCTGATCGTGCCGTCGGCGGTCTTGAGGGAGAAGGCGGCGCCGGCCCCCGCGTCCAGACGCCGCATGGCCTTGTCCATCACATAGTCGATGGCGTCCCCGGTGGCGGGCTTGAGGATGAAGTCCAGCGCGTCCACCTCGTAGCCCTTGATGGCGAACTGGGCCATGTTGGTCACGAACACCAGGATGGAGTCCCGGTTGATCTTCCTTAAGAGCCGGGCGGTCTCCAGCCCGTCCAGCCGGCCCATCTGGATATCCAGGAAAATGATGTCATAGGTCTCCGGCGCGCGGATCAGCGCGAGGCCGCCGGTGAAATGATGGGTCATGGCGGCGATCTGGTTCCGGGCGCAGTATTCCTCAACGAACCCTTTCAGCAGGGAGGCATCCTTCGGGTCATCGTCCACAATGGCGATCAAAAGCATGTTTTACCCCTTCCGGCAGGCAGGAATTTTCATGAATGATATAATAATAGTACAAAACGCCGGAAATGACAACTTTTGGGCGAAAAAAAACGCCGGCGGAGCTTTATGTCCGCCGGCGCAGGGAAAGTCACGGGATCATTTCGCGGTCTTTTTCTTTTTGCCGTAAATATCCCACAGAAGCAGGCCCAGGGCGATGACGCTCAGCCCCAGGAGGGTCCACTGGGCGATGTTCAGGGCCATCTGCCACCAGGGGGTCAGGGTGACCACCTTGGTGTACTCGCTGATGCCGTCCATGCCGCGGGAGTGGAGCACGGTGTACATGACCCTCTTGGAGGATTCACGCATGGCCTTCGCCACGGCCGCGTTGGGGGTCGCGCCCTTGGGCCCGTAGGCGCTCAGGCTGCTCAGATACAGCTCGCCGTCCGGGATATCGTTGCCGGACACGATCTCGTTGACCGGCACCATGTAGGAGGAGTCGTACATGTCGCTGACGGCGAAACCGTCCATGCCCGCCTCGCCCCTGAGCCAGGAGATGAGCAGGGCCGGATAGGCGCCGCACCAGTTCACGCCCAGGCGGTTGTAGCCGGTCATGACGCACTTGGCGTCCGCGTTGACGATGGGCAGCTCGAAGGCCCGCAGGTAGATCTCGCGCAGGGCCTGCTCATTCACCCAGGTACCGATGCCGGCGCGGTTGTTCTCCTGATCGTTCATCACGAAGTGCTTGTTGTACACGTACACGCCCTTGCTCTGGATGCCCCGGGTCTCGGCGGTATCGATGAGGCCGGTGAGCATGCCGTCCTCGGAGTAGTACTCGAAGACACGGCCCGCGTAGGGAGAGCGGTGGATGTTCAGGCCCGTGCCGTACAGGCCTGCGTAGCCGGCCCACATGGCGTCCTCACCGATGAGCTCGCCCACTTCCTCGGCCAGCTTGTCGTTGAAGGTGGCGGCGATGATGCCGTTGCAGGGATAGCAGGTGCCCTTGAGGTCCTTCTGGGGATCGTCGTTCACGTTGGCGTAGCCGTTGGCGCCGATGGAGTACTTCTGGGTCACGCCGGAGGGGCCGTTGTGATCGATGGTGGCGGGCTTGCCCACGGAGGTGACGCCCGCGGTCTCCCTCAGGCCGGTCAGGGTGACCGAGGCCATCTCTTCATAGGTGAGCTGGTCCATGAACTCGTCCCACTTGGGATCGTCGTAAGCGTAGTCCATCATGTTGATCAGCTGCAGGTTGGCGTTTTTGCCCATGACGGGGAATTCCGCGCCCTCGGCGGAAGGCAGGTCGCTGTCATCGAGCATGACGCCGGCGGCCATCGCGTCCGTCATGGTCAGCTTCACGTTCCCGTTTGTGACGGTGCCCGCCCAGTCGCTGCGGGAATAGTACACGATCGAGTTGTCGCCGCGGCCGGAGTAGCGGTTCATGTCCGCGTCGGCGAACAGGGGGCTCACGTCCGCTTTGGTGCCGTAGGCCTTGGCGTAGGTGGTCTTGTCGAAGGCCTGATCGAAGGCGTAGGTGAGGGCGGCGTCGCCGTCGGCGGTCATGCCGTTGTCACGGGTGAAGCCCTTGGCCGCCAGGATATTGTTGGCGGCGGCGTGGGCGTTCTCGGCGGCGGTGAGATAGTAGGTGCCCTCGTCCAGGATGTACACGCCGCTGCCCAGGGCGTCATAGGAGGTCAGGTAGTACTCGGGCACGCTGACAGTGACGGTCTCGGAGGCCCCGGGGGCCAGCAGGCCGGTCTTGGCGTAGCCCACCAGTTCCACGGCGGCCTTTTCGATGCCGTTTTCGCGGTCATAGTCGGTGTAGGGCTTCTGGGCGTAGATCTGCACGGCCTTTTTGCCGCCCGCGGAACCGGTATTGGTCACGGTGACGCTCACGTTGTAGGCGGCGGAGGCGCCTTCGCCGGTCTTTTCGGCCTTCATGTCGGAGAAGGCGAAGGTGGTGTAGCTCAGGCCGTAGCCGAAGGGATAGGACACCACTTTGGAGTACACGTAGTCGCCCACGTTCGGCGTGCCCATGACGGCGTCCTCGTACCGGGTCTCGGTGTATTTGTAGCCCACATAGATGCCTTCCTGATACACCACGTACTTGCCGTAGGCGGACAGGGCCTTGAAGTCATACTTGTCGGCGCCCGCGTAGGTGTAGGAGCCGAAATTGTTCATGACCGGGTCGAGCATATTGTCCGTCCACCAGGTGTCCGGCAGGGAGCCGGAGGGAGTGACGGCGCCGGCGAGCACGTCGCCCACGGCGTACAGGCCCGTCTGGCCCACGGAGCCGACCCACAGGGCGGCGTCCACGCCGTAATCCTTCTCATCGATGAAGGCGGCGGCGATGGGGTTGGCGCTGTTGATGATGACGGTGATGGAGCGGACGGCGCCGTCGTCCTTGAGCTCCTTGAGCCCTTCCAGGATGGAGCGCTCGTCCTCGTTGAGGGTGAGGTAGTCCCCGTCCAGGGCGTCCTCTTTCTCGGCGGTCACGTCGTCGCCCTCGCCGCCCACGCGGCCCACCACGTAGATGACGTCCTCGCCCTGGCCCAGGGTGTCGTCATGGTTCTTGGAGACTTTCTTCCAGCGCACCTCGCCGATCTCGTAGGTGTTCCGCTTGGCCTCGTTCTCCACATAGTAGTCCAGCAGGGGCTTGTCCACCACGTCGAAGCCCGCGCCGGTGAGCACGTCGTAATAGTTCGGCGCGCCGTCGGCGTCCACGGCGCCGGAACCGGTGCCGCCGTATACGGGATCCATCACCGTGACGCCCACCAGGCTCACCTTGCTGCCGGGCGCCAGGGGAAGGGCGTTATTGTCGTTCTTGAGCAGCACGATGCCCTCGCCTTCCACTTCGCGCACCTTGCTCTCACCGGCGGCCTTCAATTCGGCCACGGAGGAAAAGCGGCTGTCGAAGTACCGGGCATAGCCCTCCTCCTGCCCGGCGGGCAGGGTGGAGACGGTCTTGCTGGTCTTGGTGCCCAGGAACTGGTTGATCTGCCCGGCGTTCTCACCGGCGATGATGTTGCCGGTGAAGATCACGGCGAACAGCGCGGTGGTCACGTTCAGGAAAAGCTTTTTCAACGTCCTCTTGGTTGAAGGTTTCATATAAAGAAACTCCCTTCTTTCAGAATGCGGGGCCGCGGCCATGCGGGGCCGCGGTCTCCGCCCCCGGACGGGCGGCCTGCCGATGCTTCAAAGCGGGACCGCCTTGTCAGAAAAGGCTGATCTACAGACCTATCATACAGGAAAAAAACCGTGAAGAAAAGGAAAACGGACGCCGCGAACACGGCCGTGAACCGACGATGTTCGCGATCACGGCATATAAGGCGCCGTTCACGTTAGAACCTGTCGGGAACGGGCGGGTTTTTGTCGTGAATGACATTTGAGCGCCCCGGTGGCGAATGCACGACGTGAATGAGATTTGCCGACGCGGGGGAGAATGTGCCATAATAGGACCAACATGGGTGGGCACCCAGGTTCGATCCGCCGGCGGGATGCGGTCCGCCCCGGATGGATGCTTCGGCCCGCACCCGGCGAAAAGCGCCGGGCGCGTTCGACGTTCATATCATCTGTGACTCATGAGCATACGGGGACGCCCCGGTATGAAAAGGGACTTCCCCGACGGGAAAGGAGAACCATCCATGAGCAAAGCGACCTCGAAGAAAGCCTTCGGATTCTATATCCTTTTGATCTCCGCCGCGGCGGCGCTGGCGGCCGGCATCTATTTCATTGCGATCCACGGCACCTTCGGCCTGGACAGCACCCACAACGGCGCGTGCTATTCCCCCATCGTGACCGGGCTGCTCATCGGCGGCGCCCTGATCGCCGCGGGCCTCGCGGTGCTCAAAAGATACGGCCTGGCGGCGGCCGTGGCGGCGGCGGCCCCCGGCGCGGCGCTGTGCGTGTTCGTGCACAAGTGCTACTGGTATGTGGTGGACGTGTTCGTGGGCATCGACGAAAAGCACGGCTTCGACCCGCGGTTCATCACCTTCATGATCCTCATCCTGGCGGCGTTCGTCATCGGCGAGGCCGCGATCTATACAAGGAAAACGAAGAACGCCTGAGGGAAGGCCCTGACGACGAATATGCCCCGGCTTGACGCCGTGGGATGATACAGGAGGAAAGCTTATGAAAATGACCTTTCGCTGGTACGGCAGCAAGATCGATCCCATTCCCCTGAAGTACGTGAAGCAGATCCCCGGCATGACGGGCCTGATGGGCCTTCTGGACAAGCCCGCGGGCGTGGACTGGCCCGAGGACGAGTTCAAAGCCCTTAAAAAAGAAGTGAATGACGCGGGGCTTGAGATCGAGGTGATCGAGTCCGTCAACGTGCACGAGGACATCAAGATGGGCCTCGGCAGCCGGGACGAGTACATCGCCAACTACATCTCCACCATCCGCATGCTGGCCAGGAACGGCGTGAAGGTGATCGTGTACAACTTCATGCCCGTGTTCGACTGGCTGCGCACCGATCTGGCCCGGGTGATCCCCGAGGACGGCTCCAACAGCCTGTACTTCGATGAGAAGGATCTGGGCGAGATGGGCCCCCTGGAGATCGTGCGCAAGACCGCCGAGGACAGCCACGGCTTCACTCTGCCCGGCGGGGAGCCGGAACGCCTGGCCCTGCTGGAAACCACGCTGAAACAGTACGAGAGCATCGGCCCG
>CADCQZ010000255.1 GCA_902803675.1 uncultured Eubacteriales bacterium | reverse complement strand
GCGTTATCGCGCATGGCCTCAAGGAGCAGGAGCCTTTCCTCCCGGGCAAGATCCGGGCAGTCAAGGATATTGGTGAGCGCTTTCGTAAAGGGCGCGACCCGCGCGTTCACCCGGCTCTGCGGCGTGGAAAAGCCCAGGAGCGAGCCGGAGAATTCACCGGCGGAATCGATGAAGAGCTGGGCGTACTCTCCGCTCAGGTCCCGGATGTACGCCCGGAGGAATTTTTCCCTGTCCGCGCACAGGTCCAGGCACTTTTTCAGCTGGGGATGATCATAGATCTCCCGGGCCATGGCGCGGCGCTGCTCCGGGGTGAAGCTGTCGGGCTTCACGAAGATCGTGAGCAGGTAGCTCTTGATCCGGGAAAGATCCGCGTCGATCCTGCCGCCCTCCCCCAGACGGCCCAGCATCAGCAGGGCCCGGTTGGCCTTCAGGTCGTCCCCGTCGATCTCAAGAGCGCGTTCCACATATTTCCGCCTGTCCCGGGGATCGGCCGCGGTCACGGACAGGGCCAGGCATTCCTCCACGCTGTCCGGCAGGGGCTTTTGGATCTTCCGGGACCTGAAAAACATGGGACCTCCCGATCATTCTACCACAGCCCCGCCCGGAAAAGAGCGGGACAGTCAAGGTTTTACATCTGGCGCGGCACCGGGGGCACACCGGAATATAAGCCCCCTTATACCATATACATTATACAATCCGCGCATTTTTCGGTCAAGTGGGAGCGGGGCCCGGGAAAACACGGGCCCGGAACAGACAAAAACCCTGCCCCGGGAAATACCGGAGCAGGGCCGGTCGATCAAGGCCCGTCACCCGTTGGGCTCGCACAGGGCGAAGACCTCCTCCAGCGTGGTGGGAAAGGTCGACGCGTCGATCATATCCGTGTCGAAGGCGTCCGATATCCTGGCGCGCCGGATCTCATACCTGAAGTCCCCGATCCTGTGGGAAGAAACCGCGAAGTATGTTTCGGGCCGGCCGGACGCGTCCCGGGACTCAAGGATCTCCACCACCATGGATGTGTTTTCCGGGCAGTCCTCCGCCCAGGACGTCTCCCGCTCATAATACGCGAACAGGAACCCATCCCGGCGGACGGGTTGGAAAACGAACCATTCCCCGTCATACCGGACGGCCGGCTGGTACAGCATGACCCGGCCCTGAGCGTTATGAAAGGGCTTCATCCCGATGCCGTACGCCTGCCCGGGCCTGAAAAAACGGTCCGAGATGATCTGCGCGCGCCATGTGCCCCCGTCAGCCCACGCCCCGAGAAGCGCTTCCCGGCCGCCGGATACGCATGCCGCGAACACGAAGGGCATCTCGTCCCCCGCCAGCGGCTGCCACACGCAATAGATCCCGCGGACCGGCGCGGCCCCGGGAAAGCAGGTTTCCATGTCCTCCCGGATCTCCTCCGGCCAGGCATTCGCGAAGGGCACGCAGTCATAACGCATCCGCTGTTCCGCTTCCGGGATCAGGGTGTATGCGTCCGGCCCGCCTTCCCCCGCCGCCGCGAGGGGCAGGCACAGGATAAGGGCCAGAAACAGGGCGAAGGAGCGGATAGATCTCATTTTCGATGCCTCCCGTGGATACCGCGTTCTCAACGCGGTCATTATACCAACGGGCATTCCTTTTGTATACAGATCAGTTGTAAACATTGACCCTGAAACTCATAAAAGGGCTGCGGGAGCGGGGCGCTTCAGATCGCGCCCGGGCTCCGCAGCCCCGTATCATCCGGTCTTATCTCCTCTTGGGACCCGGCGCTCCCTTAAAGCGCTTCGCCGTTGAGGGTCACGTTCACGGCCTCACAGTCCGTCAGGGTGAACACGGTGGGAGCCGCGTAGGCCTCCACGCCGTAGGCTTCCGCCAGGCCTTCCCTGTAGAAGCCCGCGCCCACCAGGGCGCTCACGCCGTCACAGTTCGCGCCGGCGGTCATGTCCATGGCCCGGATTTCTTCCAGCGTTTTGCCGACGAATTTGTCCAGCAGCCCGCCGTTCACGGCGGCGTCAAAATAGGGCTTGTTCTTAGCGATCATCAGCGCGGCCATCGAACGAAACGTTTTCATGAGGATACCTCCCTTTCTTTATTGGTCCATCCGGCTCCCTCCCGGGAGCGTGAACAGCAGTTTTATCCGGCCACCGCCAGCCGGTCCAGGGAATAGCCGCGGGCCAGGCACTCCAGGTACACCTTCGTGCAGTGCCGGCACCGGGCGAACTGCCTGGCCGCGCTCTCCACGTCGTCATAGACCTTCCACAGCCCGCAGAGCCTGTATTTTTCTTTCCGGTGCATGAACCCGTCCACATCCGCCGGCGGATAGCCCAGGAACAGCCCCACCTCATGGGGGAAGTCCTCTTCCGTGCGCAGGCGCGCGATCAGCCGGGCCAGGCAGGCGTTCGCGTCCCGGCCGGTATATCCGCATTCCTCCAGGAGCTTCCCGGTCAGGGGATCCCTGAGGTCCCGTTCCAGCATCTTCGGCCGGTACAGATACAACAGCGCCTTCCCGTCCCGCCACCTCAGGGGCAGGATACGCAGCCCCTTCGGCCTCAGGCGCTGATTCAAACGCCTCAGTTCCCCGATCAAAAGCTCCCGGCTGTCAAAAGCGCAGGAGAACATGTTCCCGGTCTTGAGCCTTGCCATGGTGGGCGCGCAGCAGCGGATCAGCATCTCTTCGGACATGGGGACCTCCCGGATACGGCATTAATTGTTAGTTATTTCTAACTCTTTGCCGAAATAAAAGCCGCATGCACCTCATGTCTTTTATCTGTACGCGGCTGTTAGAGGAGACTAACACCTGGATGATATCATGCCGCCGCGCCCTTGTCAAGGCCTTTTTTCGATCTGCGCGCGCATGGGCGCTTTCTTCCTCATGATCTGTTCAGCTGTTTTCACGGCACCCTCCTCAGCGGATGACTTCCACCATAAAGCCCACCAGCAGCGCGGGGATCAGCGCGAAGACGATCCCCGGGAACAGCATGCCCTTCACATGGAACCACTTTTGATGATACGCCCTGTCCATGTGCTCCGTGCCTTCCAGCCGGAACATGGGCAGGTTCGCGAACAGCACCCAGTCCAGGAAAAAGGTATCATACACACCGATCCACGCCATCAGGCCAAAGGCCGATATGAAGCCCTGGCGGAAAGTCGCGGCACCGGCCAGCAGCGCGCAGCCCAGCAGCACGGCGGTGAAGAGCAGCAGGCCGAAGCCCTTGGTCAAAAGCACCTTCTTCGAGCGGCAGGAGACGTCCCGGCGCTCATGGGTCTTAAAGTACTCCTCCCGGATATCCGGCGGATAGTTGCGGACCGCCCCGGCGCTGTATTTCCCGCCGCCCCGGTATGTGAGCAGGACCGCAGCGGTGAACAGGGCCGCGAATACCGCCATTTCGATCAGGATCACGGTCATATCCATGGCATATCTCTCCCTTCATCCCAGCGTCACGTCCAGGATCATCATCACCACGAAACCCAGGGCGAAGGAAACGGTGCCGATGTTGGAATGCTTCCCTTCGGACATCTCGGGGATCAGCTCCTCTACCACCACATACATCATGGCCCCGGCGGCGAAGGCCAGGAAATAGGGCATCACGGGCGTCACCAGCCCGGCGGCCAGCAGGGTGACGGCCGCGGCCACCGGCTCCACCGCCCCGGAGAGCACGCCCATCAGGAAAGTTTTCTTTTTCGACATGCCTTCCGCCATCAGAGGCATGGAGACGATGGCCCCCTCCGGGAAGTTCTGGATGGCGATGCCCAGGGCCAGGGCCAGAGCGCCGGCCGCGGTGATGCCTCTCTCCCCCGCG
>CADCQZ010000254.1 GCA_902803675.1 uncultured Eubacteriales bacterium | reverse complement strand
TTCCGGGTCGGTCTCCGTGGGCCTGACCTCATCCTCCCCCCGGGGCACGGCCCGCCCGTTCTCCCACCGGTAGGCGTCATCGGGGACGAGGGTCATCGGCGCGCGCCATCCGAAGTGGGAGGGGACCGATACGTTCTCAGACTCAAAGGCCGCGGCGGTCCCGCCGTCGGGGCCGATGAGCCGCGCCGAGACACGGCACTCCGCCGCCTTCGGCGACAGGTTGCGCACCTCGGCCCATACATGGACGACGGCCGCGCGGCCGGGGATGTCGAACCCGTCCGCCCACACATAAGTGCCCGCGCTCTTTAAGTTGGCGTACAGGGGCAGCGTAAGGTGCACGTCGTTTTTGAAGAAGATCCTCACCGGCTGCGACAGGCCGCCCAGGGTGGGGTTGAAGTCGTTGCAGTTCCAGAAAAAGCCCACGCCCTCCTGTTCCTCAGGCACTTTCTCATCCTGGCTCAAAAGGAAGGCGCCGGGGACCGCGCCGGGAAGATCGGGCGTCTCGGCGATGCAGAAGGGGATGTTCCGGGTGCAGGTGTTGTCCGTGGCCACGGCGATCACGTTGTGCCCGGACATATCCAAAAAGGGCGTGAGGTCGAACCCGAAGGGACCCACGCCCGTTTCGTGATACCCGGCCAGAGCGCCGTTGACATACACATAGCAGGTCTGCCGCACGCCCTCGAAGGCCATCAGCACCCGCCCGCTCCGATGCTCGGGCGGGATATCAAGATCGTTCCTGTAAAAAGCGCAGGTGCGCTTCTGGGCGCTGCCGGCGTCCTCGATGGGCCGGGAGAACAGGTCGCTGCCGTTGAAGGTATGGGGCAGCGTGACCTCCTCCCAGTCCCGGTCGTGATAATCCCGGTCCGTCGGGGCCCGCCCGTTCAGATCCCGGCACTTTTCCACGGCGTCCTTCAAGGGAAAAGCGTCCGCCGCTCGGAAGCGCCAGCCGTGATGGAAGTAAAAGCTGTTACTCATCCCCGTCCTTCAAATAGGCGGCGCACTGGGGGTATCGTTTCAGTTCCCGCACCACCAGTTTGCAGATCTCATTCGCGCCGTAAGCGTTGAAATGGGTCTTGTCGTCGTGCCCGTCCGGGAAATCCGGGTCTTCCCCCGGCTTTAAGCGCACGAACAGTTCCGCCGTTTTTTCCTCTCCCAGGCTCAGGTACATTTTCCGGCTGTCCGCCTTCAGGTCGCACAGGGGGATGTTCCTGTCCGCGGCCAGCTTCCGCATGGCCCGGGGATACTCCCCGTGGGTGTAGAGCATGCTGCCGCCGCCCACGAAAAAGCGCCTGGATACGGGGGTGATGAGCACCGGCAGCGCGCCCCGGGACAGGGCCGTCTCGCAGTAGCGCCAGAGCTCTTCCGGGTAGGTAGTATCCGGGTCCGTATGACGCTCATCGTCCTTCTCGTCGTTGTGGCCGAACTGGATGAGGAGCATGTCCCCATCCCTCAATTCCTTTTCCACCGGCTCGAAGAGCCCTTCCTCCCGGAAGCTGCGGCTGGAGCGCCCGGACAGGGCGCGGTTGCGCACCTCCACGCCCTCCCTCACGTATCGGGGAAGGGCCCAGCCCCATCCCCGGAAGGGGGGCTTGTTGTCATCCACCGTGGAATCACCGATGATATGGATCACAGGCATGCTCACCACTCCTTAAAGACCTGCTCAAGGTCGATCACGCAGACCTGGCCAACGCCGTTCTCATCCGGATTGGAGAAGAGGATCCGGTCCCCTTTGCGGTTGAAGGAGGGATGCTGATGATCCGCGCCGGTCTTGCAGCGGCCCGTCGAAGCGATGAGCTTCGCCTTCTTCGTGGCGCGCTCGATCAGGACCACGCCCTCCTGCACCGTGGTGCCCAGGTAGCTGATCCGGTCGGCGCAGAGCCATTTGTGGTCGCGGCTGATGCAGGGGTGGAGCAGCTGGGTGCTGGTGGCGGCGACGTCAAAATGACGGCCGTCCTTGTCGCCGATGATGATATTGCCGGTGTGGGTCTCCCCCTTTTCCCCGTCCACAAAGCCGGCGGGGTCCAGCTTCATCATCGCCATTTCGGTGCCGTCAGAGGACCAGACCTCGTGGGTGATCCACTCGCTGGGATGCTCCACGTAATAGGGGCGGACATAGCGTTCCTTCACATCAAACATCCAGGTGCGCTGGAAGGCGTCGTGCTGATCGAACGGTCCACCCGCAAGGCCAAGCTGATCGCCACCACCGGCCAGTGCAAGTCCGGAGCGGACCACCAGCATCCTTCCTTCAACCGCAAGGGCGACCAGATTCTCTTCTCCAACCCGGACGAAAACGGCGTGGCCCAGGTCTGCGTGATCGACCTGAACCAGGTCTGGAAGGATTGGTGACCCCATGCCTGTCATCTGGATCATCGGTGATTCCACGGTAGAAGACAACCAGCCGCCCTT
>CADCQZ010000253.1 GCA_902803675.1 uncultured Eubacteriales bacterium | reverse complement strand
TCCGCGGCCGCCCGGTAATGCTCGTAGATCTGCTCGTCCATGCCGTCCACGGTGTCGATGAGCGCCGCCAGGTACCATCCCGGCGCGCTGTTAACGCCGGCGTACAGGGGATGGGCCTTCAAAAACAGGGCCGCCGACCCCGCCGCGTCCCTGCGGCCGCCGAAGAGGACGTCATACGCCGCGAAAAAGGGCTGCACCGTGACGCGCTCCCTGGCAGCGTTTCCATCGGGAAAACGCGCCTTCAGGACCCTGTGCATCTCATCCAGCGCTTCACGCCAGCGCTTTTCCCCGGTCCGGCTGAAGGCGAAGAACAGGGCGCTGCCAAGGCCGGCGGCCGAACAGGCGTCGGCGGCCTTCAGGCCCTCCGGGGAGATCCCGTCCTCAAGACACGCGCTGACCGCGTCCCGGCAGACGCTTTCCCCCGGCGTCCCCGCCAGGGAAACGCAGCCGCGCAGAGCGTATCCGTCCTTCCGGCAGAGACGAATCAGATCCTCCGCCGAAAGGTCTTTTATCATGATATCCTCTGTATTCCGATCCATCCTGTCCCCTCTGAAAAGGCGGTCTTTCCGGTACGGCGCTCTGAAGAAAAAGCGCCCTGATCCTGTATCTGTTATGGATTATAACAATTTTTCCGCCGGTCCGCAACCTTCCTTCCCGGTTATTTGTTCTTTTTCTGTTGACGCGCCGCACAGGACGGAGTATTCTTCAATTGAATATCCGGTATAAAAAGGAGGTCAAAGCATATGGCGGTCCTGAATTACGAAGTCCTTAAGTCCAGCGGATACAAGGGCTACATCCTTCCCGAAGCCCCGGAAAAAGTGCTGCAGTTCGGTGAGGGCGGCTTTTTGAGAGCTTTCGTTGACGATTTTATCGACATCGCCAACGAAAAAGCCGGCTTCAACGGCAAAGTGGTGCTGGTGCAGCCCATCCCCCAGGGCCTCTCCAAGATGATCAACACCCAGGAAGGCCTGTACACCCTCTACCTGCGGGGCCGGGAAAACGGCGAGAAGGTGGATGACAAGCGCGTCATCTCCTGCGTGAGCCGCTGCCTCAACCCCTATGAGGAATGGGACAAGGTGCTTGAAGTCGCCCGCAGCGAAGCGCTGGAGATCGTGGTCTCCAACACCACCGAGGCCGGCATCGTCTACGACAGCGGGAGCCGTTTCGACCAGTGCCCGCCGGCGAGCTATCCGGCCAAGCTGACCCGGGTGCTCTTCGAGCGCTACAGCGCCGGCCTCAGGGGCCTGACGATCCTGCCCTGCGAGCTCATCGACAACAACGGCAAAGAATTGAAAAAGTGCGTGGATCAGCATATCGCCGACTGGGGCCTGGAGCCCGGCTTCAAAAAATGGGTGGAAGAAGAAGTGGTCTTCTGCTCCACCCTGGTGGACCGCATCGTGCCCGGCCGTATCCGCGATCCCGAGGAAGTGAAGGCCCTGGCGGAGAAGAACGGCTATGACGATCCCCTCATCGACGTGGGCGAGGTGTTCGGCTTCTGGGCCATCGAGGGCCCGGACGGCCTGGAAGACCGCCTGCCCTTCAAAAAGGCCGAAGTGCCCGTCAAAGTGGTGCCGGACGTGACCCCCTACAAGAAGCGCAAGGTGCGCATCCTCAACGGCGCCCACACCGGTTTCGTGCCCGGCGCCTATCTGGCCGGCTTCAACATCGTGCGGGACTGCATGCAGGACGAGACAGTCCGCTCCTTCATGAACAAAATGCTCCAGGAAGAAGTGATCCCCACCCTGCCCCTGGACAAGAAGGACCTGGACGCCTTCGCCGCGGCCGTCGAAGAGCGCTTCAACAATCCCTTCGTGGACCACGCCCTTTTGAGCATCACCCTCAACTCCACCTCCAAGTACCGCGCCAGGAACCTGCCCACGCTGCTGGACTACGTGGATGAGAAAAAAGCCCTGCCGCCCTGCCTGGCCACGGCCCTGGCCGCCTATATCGCCTTCTATTCCAATGATATCAGGTCGCTCAAGGACCGGGAGATGACCTGCGTGAGGCCCGGCGGCGGCGAGTACACCGTCAGCGATGACCCGGATGTGCTCAAATTCTACTATGACCGCAGGGACGAGGCCCCGGAAAAGCTGGTCAAAGACGTGCTCACCAACGAAAGCTTCTGGGGCACGGATCTGACGAAAGTGCCCGGGCTCGAGGCCTTCGTCGCCGATACCCTCGCCCTGATCCGGAAAGAGGGCGCGGCGGCCGCCTTCAAAAAAGCACTGGAGGGCTGAAAATGAACGCACTGCTCAAGATCCGCCCTGAGGACATGGTGGCGGTGGCGCTCAGGCCTTTAAAGAAAGGTGAGACCGTGCCTTACGAGGGCGGCAGCGTGACCCTGACGGAAGACCTGCCCATGGGCCATAAGGCCGCCCTGCGGGATATCCGCAAAGGGGAGCCGGTGATCAAGTACGGCTATCCCATCGGAGAGGCCACGGAGGATATCCCCGAGGGAGCCCACGTGCACACGAACAACCTGCACACCCTGCTCAAAGGGACCCTGGAATACACCTACAGCCCCGTTCCCGTCCCGGAAAAACACATCGAGCCCGCCACCTTCATGGGCTATCCGCGTAAATCGGGCCGGCCCGGCATCCGCAACGAGATCTGGATCCTGCCCACCGTGGGCTGCGTCAACGACGTGGCCCAGGCCCTGGAGAAAAAGGCCCAGTGCCTCGTGGGCGGCGCCGTGGAGGGCGTATACGCCTTCACCCATCCCTACGGCTGCTCCCAGCTGGGCGAGGATCAGGACAATACCCGCAGGGCCCTGGCAGGCCTGGCGGTCCATCCCAACGCCGGCGGCGTGCTGCTGCTGGGCCTGGGCTGCGAGAACAGCGGCATCGCCCAGATCCTGCCCCACATGGGCGATCACGATAAGAGCCGCCTGCGCACCCTGATCTGCCAGGAAGCGGAGGATGAGATCGAGGCGGGCATGAAGCTCCTGCGCGAACTGGCGGACGGCATGAAAGACGACCGCCGCGTGCCCTGCCCGGCGGATCAGCTGGTGGTGGGCCTCAAGTGCGGCGGTTCGGACGGTCTGTCCGGCATCACAGCCAATCCCACTATCGGCGTATTCAGCGATCTGCTGACCGCCATGGGCGGCAGCACCAT
>CADCQZ010000252.1 GCA_902803675.1 uncultured Eubacteriales bacterium | reverse complement strand
TGGTATTGTAGCCCAGTTTCTTGACACGCGGCAGCACGTTGTCGGCGAATTCAAGGTAGGTGCCCACACCGTATTTTTCCTGCGCCACGCCGATATGCGCCTCATAGATCAGGGGGACCTTGGGGCCTTTCTTTTTCCGGAACGCCTCGTCGGACCATTTGAAATCCTCTTCGGGCATCCAGATCTGGCCGCACAGGCGGTTCGTTTTCGTGTCAAGAGGCGCGCGGCGGATATAGGCCGGCAGGCGGTCAAAGCTCTGTCCTTGACGACCGACGATCAAACGTATATACTGGCCATGAGAAAAAGTGTTCTTATCCGGAAAAACACCTTCCCACACCCCGTTGCCTATGGGCGTCAAAGGATGTGTATCCCTGGCCCATCCGTTGAAATCACCGGTCAGCCAGGCGGCGTCCGCTCCCGGTAGCCACTCTCTGAAGACCCACCCGTTTTCGGTCCTGTGAAAGCCGAAGTAACGGTAACCGTTTGAGAAATCTTTCAGATCTCCGTTGTCCCCCATGAGCCGCCTGAAAGTATCGTTGCGGCGGTCGATGCGCATGGCGATGTCATTCTTGAACGGGGCCAGCATAGCATCCAATGAGATCATTCTCTTGACTGCTTTTTCTGTATCGATGATCATACAAGGCTCCTTTCTTTATTTGTCGTCTGCATAGATGATACCACAGATCGGAGAAAATGTCATCTTAATTCCTTAAACGCTCTGCCTGGAAAAGGCTGTATTGAATTGCCCGGATAATGCGGAGGTCGTGAATGTATGTCTGATAACGAGCGTGAAATGAATGCCCTGGAAAAACTGCTGTACGCGTCACTGCCCCGGGAGGAAGTTCGGGACTGGATCCACGCTTACTCTTCTCCCTATCAGGAGCTGATGGCTTACTATCGCTGCGCCATGATGCAGGTGGTCACGAAGTTCAATGTCCTCAATGAGGAATTCTCCCTGAGCTATGACAGGAACCCCATCGAGAGCATCAAAAGCCGCCTCAAATCCCCGATGAGCATCCTGGAGAAACTGGAACGCAGGGGGCTGAAGCCGTCCCTTGAGACCGTCGAGGAACATATCAATGACATCGCGGGCGTCAGAGTCATCTGTTCATATGTATCGGATATCTATATGCTTGCCGACGCGTTTTCCCGGCAGGATGACGTGCATGTGCTGCTGGTCAAGGATTATATCCGACAGCCCAAGGAAAACGGATACCGTTCCTATCATCAGATCGCTCAGATCCCCATTTTTCTTCACGACCAGAAGAAATTCATGAAAGTCGAAGTACAGTTCAGGACGATCTCCATGGACTGGTGGGCGTCCCTTGAGCACAACATCAGCTATAAAAAGAGCCCCGAGAATCATCCTGAAATGTTCCGGGAACTGAGAGAATGCGCCGACATCGGAGCGTCTCTGGACGAGAGGATGGCCCGGCTGCAGCTCCTGCGCGCCTCATTGGACGGCAAGGGCAGCGCTGCCCATTGACCGTTTACGGTGCTTGACCCGGTTTTTGATACAGATATCAGCATCGGCCGTCTCCCGGCGCGACATATATCATTGATATGCGGACAGAAAAATGACAGAATGCGCCGGAAAGGCAGGTGTCCCGGATGGTCATCGATTTTCACGCTCATGTTTATCCCCGGAGGATCGCCGCCGCCGCTTCCGAAAGCATCGGACGGTTTTACGATATCAAAACAGACTTCGCCGGGGATACCGATACTCTCCTGAAACTGATGGACCGGGGAGGCATCGCCCGGGCCGTCATCCATTCCGCTGCCATGGTGCCTTCCAAAGCCGGCGCCGTCAACCGCTTCATCGCCGGAGAAGTCAACGCTCATCCGGGCCGTTTCATCGGGTTCGGTACGCTGCATCCCGACATGACCGCGGATGAGATCCATGCCGAACTGACAAACGCCCTCGCCCTCGGATTGAAAGGGATCAAGATCCATAACGATATGATCAGGGTCGCGATAGACGACCCGAAAATGGACAAAATATACGATGCCTGTCAGGATGTGTGCCCGCTGCTCCTTCATATGGGCGATCGGCGCTATCATTATGACGCGCCTTCACAGCT
>CADCQZ010000251.1 GCA_902803675.1 uncultured Eubacteriales bacterium | reverse complement strand
GGCGGGATCTGGTGTGATAAGAAGGAACAGCGGGGTGACCTCATCCGGCCGCTGTATCGCGGCCTGATAAGTCAGGACAATGAATACTGAAGACTTAAAACTTAAGAATGAATGATTTTAATGAGTCTGAACCATTCCGTATTTTCCGGTCATTCATTTTTCAGTCTTCAGTTTTCAGTTGATCTGCGCCGGCTTGAACCCTCTTTGATGATCGTCCCCTTATCCGGCTTATACCCCCCGGGGTGTCATGCTGACCGTGTACGAGTCGGGAAGCATCTGTTCTGAAGCATATTCAGATGCGTTGGGGCAATGCGAGCCCACGATATCTTTTCCCGGTCCACGTGTTCCTTCACGCGATGTCCTGCCCGCTTCAGAACGGATCCCCGCGGGCTGATCCGCTCGCGTAAAAATGATCCGGCGCGGCTTTTCAGCCGCGCCGGTCTTTTATGATGTTCAATAGGGTTTTTATCAGTATCAGTACCTGGTGACGTAGGCCTTGTCCACGTATCCCAGCTTGCCGGTCTCGTTGTCAATGGCGTGATAGAAGTTCCTGGTCTCGCCGATCACGGTGAGGGTATGGCCCAGCTTCAGGGTGCGGATCCGGGTGGATTCGGTGCTGGGGTAGGCCCTGAAGTTCACCCAGCCCTCCGCGCGGCGGGGCTTGGCGGCGATGGTGTAGCGGCTGACGGTCTTGTAGGTCACCATCTGGTTGTCGATATCGCTGCGGCCGGTGGGCTTCGCGTTGGACAGGAACTGCGCCATCACATAGGCGACGCCGTTTTCGCCCCGGGAGAACTTGATGCACACCCAGGCCGGAGCGTCCTCGCAGGTGCCAAGGACAGTCACTTTGGAGCCGTAGGGCAGCTCGCCGATGATGCTGCGTTCAGCCTTCCTGGGGGTGTTGCGCACGTTCAGGGTGCCGCGGTCTTCCGTGTAGACGTACATGGTCATGGGAGAGGAGTAGTTGTTGACTTTGACGTTCTCCGCCATGGAGACGGGGATCATGATACCGATGATGCTCATAATGACCAGGGCCAGCGCGATCAGTTTCTTTAACATGGTGTTTATCCTCCTTGAATTTCTCACTTGGTTTTTTTATATCCGGTCACCGTTCCTCCCGGTGACAGTGCAAGGATAGCACAGGCCCTGTCACAATACTGTCACACTGAAAAAACTTTTTTTCGCGGTCCCGAACGACAAAAAAGACCGGCGGTTTTGACCGCCG
Source organism: uncultured Eubacteriales bacterium (assembly GCA_902803675.1). The sequence goes on along the minus strand of CADCQZ010000251.1, from coordinate 1,664 downwards.
GCCCGGGATGACTGGGGAAGTTTGTTCCGGTCAGAGAGTCCGCGCGTCAGCGCGCGATGACCAGCGCCCTTTCGTCGACCGGGACACCGCTGGCCTTGAGCAGGGCCTTGTACAGGGTCTCCTTGCCAGCGGGCACCTGGAAGGTGGGGTTCGGCGTGCCGCCGAACGCGTTCTTGCCGATGGAGCCGTAGGTCAGCTTGGGGGTCTTGATGATGACCGACTTGAGCTTCGTGTTGCCGTAGAAGGCCTGGGTGGCGATCTTGGTCACGTTGAGCGGGATGGTCACCTTGGCGAGAGAAGAGCACTTATAGAAGGCCTGCACACCGATGGTCTTCAGCTTGGTGCCCAGATTGACCGAGGTGAGCTTCTTGTCCAGGTAGAACACGCCGCGGCCCAGGGTGACCAGGCCCGTCCCGCCGGACACCTTGGTGAGGGCCGTGCAGTTCTTGAAGGCGTAGTTGCCGATGGAGGTCACGTTCTTGCCGATCACCAGGGTGGTCAGCTTGGTGTTGCCCTTCAGGGCGTTGGCTTCCACCTTGGTGACGGGGTACTTCACGGTGCCCACGGTCACGTTGGCGGGGATGGTGAAGGCCTTTTTGCTGCTGTTCAGGGCCTTCAGGCTCAGGTTCTTGCCGTTGGAGGACACCAGGTAGTCCGCGCCGGAATTGGAGTCGTGCAGCAGGCCGTTGGCGGCGGGCTTCACGCTGAAGTTCACGGTGCACACCTTGACCGAAGGCGCCTGGAAGGTGATCTCCCCGTAATACTCACCGGCCGGGGTGCCCTTGAGGGGCTTGAGCTGCAGGTCCACGCTGTAGTTGCCCCAGTAGGTGCCGTCCGCGGCACGCACGCAGTTCCAGCTCTTGACGTTGAAGGCGATCTCGATATCCGTGCTCAGGTTCTTGGTGCCGTCCGCGTACTGGAACATGCGGTAGGCCATGGGCTTCTGGGTCACGTCGATCACCACGGGCGACCGGACGCTCTGGAAGCTGCCTTCCACATTGAACTTGAAGATCTGCCCCACGGCGATGGGCGCGGGCGCTTCAATGTTCTGCTCCGCCAGGGCAGCGGCCCCCACACAGCACAGCACTGCCGCGAGCAGCGCGGCGACCAGCCATTTTCTTGCTCTCATAATGATATCCCCTTTCGTGTTCGGGAGGCTCCCCTCCCGGCTTCCATCATGTTACCACAAGTATATAACGCGCGCAAGTTCGCGTCCATTCCCGTAAAACGAAAAAAATTTTCCTGATCCGTCAGCCGTTCTCCCTCAGCCGGATCACTTTGGCGGTCCCGCAGGGGACGAAGCCGCATTTAAGGGCGGTCCTCATGGATCCCGTATTCCCGGCGGCGTGGGCCCAGACGGGCGCTTTGCCCCGCCGGCTGATCTCAAGGCACATCCTTTTCGCCAGCGCCGCGGCCAGGCCCCGACCCCGGTATCCCTCCCGCGTCTGAACGCCGATATCAATCTCAAGAGGACTGACCGCCGCGGAAAAGGCAGCGGCGCATACCTCTCCCTGACGGACCGCCGCGAAGCCGAAGCCCTTTTCGAGGAAGCGGTCGGGGCTGTCCCAGGAGAAGGCGGGCACGATCCGGCCCGTAAAACGCCCCATGTGCTCCGGGCCGATCCTCCCGATCGAGAAACCCTCCGGCACCGGAGGGGCGTCCGG
>CADCQZ010000250.1 GCA_902803675.1 uncultured Eubacteriales bacterium | reverse complement strand
CCGCAATCCGGATGAGCTGGCCAAAGCCCTGACGGGGCGGCAGGTCACCCTGATCGACAAAAACGGCGCGCCATCGGGCGAAAAGCATTTGATCTTCATCAATCCGCCGGTGGTCAACCGCCAGCTGGGCATCCGCAAGAGCGTCCTGCAGGAAGCCCGAAGGGTGACCGGCATGCTGATCCGCAATGGGGTGCAGACCATCGTGTTCGGCCGCAGCCGCCTCCAGGTGGAGGTGCTCACCCGCCAGATGAAGGAACTGGTGAGCGATTCCCTGGGCAATTCCGGGAAGGTGCGGGGGTACCGCAGCGGCTATCTGCCCAGCGAGCGCCGGGCCATCGAGCAGGGGCTCCGCCGGGGGGACATCCAGGCGGTCATTTCCACCAACGCTTTGGAACTGGGCATCGATATCGGCTCCCTGGAGGCCTGTGTGCTGGTGGGCTATCCGGGCACCATCGCCTCCACCTGGCAGCAGTCCGGCCGCTCCGGGCGGCGCAGGGGCGTAAGCGCTACGTTCTTCATCGCGTCCTCGGCGCCCCTGGACCAGTTCATCGTGACCCATCCGGATTATTTCTTCATCCAGAACGCGGAAAACGCCATGATCAATCCGGACAACCTGTACATCCTGCTCAACCACCTGAAGTGCGCGGCCTATGAGCTGCCCTTCAAGGAGGACGAGGGCTTCGGCAGCGCCCCGGGCTGCGGGGAGATGCTCTCCTATCTGGAGGAGAACGGCATCGTCCATTACGCCGGCGGATCCTATCACTGGTCGGCGGAGGATTTCCCCGCCAGCGAGATCAGCCTGCGCACGGCCATGACGGAGAATTTCACCATCACCGATATCACCGATCCGGCCCATCCCCGCCTGGTGGGGGAGATGGACCGGTTCACCGTGCCCATGCTCCTGCACGAGAACGCCATCTATCTCCACGAGGGCAGGACCTATCAGGTGGACCGCCTGGATTTCGACGGCTGCAAGGCGTTCATCCGCCAGGTGCAGTCGGACTATTACACCGACGCGGATCTCAATGTGAGCCTGAGCCTGCTGGACGTGGAAAAGCAGGAGGGCGCCGCGGCCCTGGGCGAGGTCAAGGTGACGGCCCTGGTGAAGGTGTTCAAGAAAATGCGCTTTGACACGGGGGAAAACGTGGGCTACGGTCCCGTGCGGCTCCCGGAAACGGACATGCACACCAGCGCCGTGTGGTTCACCCTGCCCCAGAGGTATCTTGGCAGGTTCGGCCGGGACGCTCTGCAGGGCGGCATGCTGGGGATCGCCAATCTCCTGCGCATCGCGGCGCCCTTCTACCTGATGTGCGATATCCGGGACATCGCGGTGAACTACCAGGTCAAGTGTCCCTTCACCGACGCGCCGACGATCATCCTGTACGACAACTGCCCGGGAGGCATCGGCCTGGCGGAGAAGGCCTTCACCCTGCGGGAGATGATCCTGCGCCACTGCCTGACGATCCTGAGAGACTGTGACTGCGAGGAAGGCTGCCCCTCCTGCGTGGGTCCGGTGTCCACCATCGGCCCCGAGGGCAAAAAGGCCGCCGAGGAGCTGCTCGGCCTGCTCATTTCGGAACTGAACGGTGAGGAAAACGATGCCCAGTCTTGAAAAATACGACCGCTCCCTGGATTACACCTACGCGCCGGGGATCTTTCCCAGCATGGAGGCCCTCACGAAGGCCCCCGAACGGGTCCGCCGTCTGCTCCTGGACGAGAACGCGGCCGGGGAGGGGATCGACGATCTCCTGCGGCTGTGCGATGCAAAGCGCGTGCGCGTCGAGGTGGCCTCCAAGGTCTTGAGGCGGGTCAGCGGCAAGGACAACTGCTTCGCGGCCGCGGTGACCGGGAAGGTCTTCTCGCCCCTGACCGGGGCAAGGCATGTGGTGCTCCACCACGTCATGGACCGGGGCAACCTGGGCACGATCCTGCGCACCGCCCTGGCCTTCGGGTATGAGGACGTGGGGATCATCCGCCCCGCGGCGGACGTGTACGACCCCCACGTGGTCCGCGCCTCCATGGGGGCCGTGTTCTCCCTGCGGGTGCGGGAGTACGATTCCTTCGAGGAATATATGCAAAAGGAGCGTCCCGGCGGGATGTATCCCTTCATGCTCACGGGGTCCTGCCCCGTGGAAGAGGCCGCCGCGTCCCGGCCGGAGAGGTTTTCCCTGATCTTCGGCAACGAGGGCAGCGGCCTGCCGGAGGCGTTTTCAAAGATCGGCACCCCGGTGCGCATCCGCCAGACGGACAGGGTGGACTCCCTCAACCTGGCGGTGGCGGCCGCGGTGGGGATGTATACTTTCAGGCCGGAGGGTTTTTGAATGGGTATGGAACAGGATATCGCCCGGCAGGTGACGGAGGCCCTGGAGGCCCTGACTGCCGCCGGCGGGCTTCATGCGGGCAGCCTCCTGGTGGTGGGCTGCTCCACCAGCGAGATCGTGGGCGAGGATATCGGCAAGGGCAGCGTGCCCGCCCTGGGGCCGGTGGTGGCCGGCACGGTGATCTCCTTTTGCGCGCACCGGGGGATCGTACCGGTCTT
>CADCQZ010000249.1 GCA_902803675.1 uncultured Eubacteriales bacterium | reverse complement strand
TCCCTTTACCCGGGTGCTGCCCAAGCCCCTGATCCCGGTGGGCGACCTGCCGATCATCGAGCACATCATGAAGGAATACCAGACCTATGACTGCCATGATTTTCACATCATCGTCAATTACAAAAAGGAATTGATGAAGGCCTATTTCGCCGAAAATGAAAATCACTATCATATCACCTGGTATGTGGAGGATCAGCCGCTGGGGACCGGCGGCGGCCTGAGCCTGCTCAAGGGCGTGTTTCAGGACACGTTTTTCTTCGCGAACTGCGACGCGCTGCTCACGGCGAACTACGAGAGCATGTTGCGGTTCCACAAGGAGAACCGCAACGTGATCACGATGGTGTGTGCCTACAAAAACATGAACATCCCTTACGGTGTGGTGGAGATGGGGGTCAACGGCACCATCACGGATATGAAGGAAAAGCCCCTGATGAGCTTCCTGACCAATACGGGCATCTACATCGTGGAGCCGGAAGTGGTGGAGGACATCGAGGACGGCGTGCCGATCGGGTTCCCCGACATCATCGAACAGCAGCGCCGGAAGGGGAGAAAGGTGGCCGCGTACCCTGTCAGCGAGAGCGACTGGATGGATATGGGCCAGCTCACGGAACTGGAAAAAATGAGGAAGAGGCTGTACGGTGAATAATGGCTGAGATCACGGGAAAGAAGATCAAAAACAGGATCCTGCTCCTGGGGGGCGGCGGTCACTTCCGGTCGGTGCTGGACAGCCTGATGAGCCTTGAGAGCTATGATGAGATCGGGATCATCGATCGGGACGGGACCGCTTCCGCTCTGGGCGTTCATGTGGTCGGCACGGATGAGGACCTGCCCCGGCTGCGTGAGGCCGGGTGGCAGAGCGCCTTTGTCACCGTGGGCAGCGTGGGATCGACTCATTTAAGACGGAAGCTGTTTTCCCTGGCGAGGGAAGCGGGCTTTTTGATGCCGTCGATCATCGACCGCACGGCCATCATCGCCCGGGGCACGGTGATCGGGGAAGGCGTGTTCGTCGGGAAGCGCGCCGTGGTGAACTTCGGGAGCGTTATCGGCGACGGCGCGATCATCAATACGGGCGCCATCGCTGAGCACGACTGCGCCGTGGGCGCCTTCGCGCACGTCAGTCCCGGCGCCATCTTGTGCGGCCAGGTGGAGATCGGGCCGGATACCCATGTCGGCGCGGGCAGCGTGGTCCGTCAGGGCATCAGGATCGGCGGCGGATCCCTGATCGGCGCGGGGAGCGTCGTGGTCAAAGATATCCCGGATCATGTCACAGCGTACGGAGATCCATGCAGGGTGGTGGGATAAATGGGCATTTATATCATTGCTGAAGCGGGAGTCAATCACAACGGCAGCTTCGATCTGGCGTGCCGTCTGGTGGACGCGGCCAAAGCCGCCGGGGCCGACTGCATCAAGTTCCAGACATTCAAAACAAAAGCGCTGGTGTCTCACGGGGCGCAGAAGGCGGATTATCAGAAAGCCGCGACGGGCGGCGGCAGCTCTCAGCAGGACATGCTGCGGAAACTGGAGCTTTCCTATGACGCGTTCACCGCGCTCAAGGGATACTGCGACCGGGCGGGGATCGCGTTTTTGTCCACGCCTTTTGATTTTGAGAGCATCGATTTCCTGAACACGATCGATATGCCCTTCTGGAAGATCCCTTCCGGGGAGATCACGAACTGGCCCTATCTTACGGCGATCGCGAAAACGGGAAAACCGGTGGTGATGTCCACGGGCATGTGCGATATGGACGAGATCGCCGCGGCGGTCCGGGTCCTTAAAGAAAACGGCACGGGGGAGATCCGGCTGCTGCACTGCAACACCGAGTACCCCACGCCCTATGAGGACGTCAACTTAAAAGCGATGCTGACCATGCGGGACGCCTTCGGCCTGGAAACGGGATATTCGGACCACACCCGGGGCATCGAGGTGCCCATCGCCGCCGCGGCGCTGGGGGCCGTGGTGATCGAGAAGCACTTCACCCTGGACCGGAACATGGAAGGGCCGGACCACAAGGCCAGCCTGGAGCCCCAGGAGCTTAAATCGATGGTGACGGCCATCCGGCATATCGAGAAGGCCCTCGGGACCGGCGTGAAAACGCCCTCGCCGTCCGAGAGAAAGAACATCACCGTCGCCCGCAAGAGCATCGTGGCCTCAAAGCCGATCCGGGCGGGGGAGATCCTGAGCGAGGACAATATCACGGTGAAGCGTCCCGGTACGGGGATCAGGGCGATGCGGTGGCCCGAAGTGCTGGGGACGAGAGCCGTGCGTGACTTTGAAGAGGACGAATTGATCGAGCTATGAAGAAGATCGCCGTTGTGACGGCTACCCGGGCGGAATACGGGCTCCTTTCCCCGGTGATCAGGGCGCTGAGGCGGTATGAGGATCAGGGCTTTACCGTGCACCTGGTGGTCACGGGCACGCATCTGAGCGAGGATTACGGGATGACGGTGCGTGAGATCACCGAGAGGATCGACCGCCGGATCCCGATCCCCGTCCGTTCCGGGTCCGAACAGGACATCTCGAAAAACCAGGCGGAAGCGCTGGTCAAATTTACCGCGCTGTTCCTGGAGGAACAGTATTCCGGTGTGGTGCTGCTCGGTGACCGGTATGAGGCCCTGGCGGTCGCTGTCGCCGCAGGCAATACGAGGACCCCGGTGTTCCACCTGTGCGGCGGGGACACCACCCAGGGCGCGCTGGACGAGTGGATCCGTCATTCCATCACCAAGATCAGCTACCTGCATTTCGTCACGAATGAGGAAAGCAGGAGACGCGTCATCCAGCTGGGCGAGGATCCGGAGCGGGTCTTTGATGTCGGCTCCACCAGCATCGACAATATCCTCACCGCGGCGGACATGACCAGACGGGAAGCGCTCGAAAGCGTCGGCCTGAGCGAATGCAGGTACGCGCTGTGCACCTATCATCCCGTGACCATGGAGGGCGGGAGCGTGGACGGGCCGGTCCTTCAGTTCCTGGACGCGGTCAGGGCCTTCCCGGAGATCACCTTCATCGTCACCAAATCCAACGCGGATCAGGGCGGCGCGCGGATCAACGCCCTGCTGGACGAGGCGGCCGACGCGATCGGGAACCTGAAGGTGTTCACGTCCCTGGGCGTGCGGCGCTACCTGTCCCTGATGCGGTACGCCGAGTTCGTCCTGGGCAATTCCTCCAGCGGCATCATAGAGACCCCCGCGTTCCATGTGCCCACGGTGGATATCGGGGACCGGCAGAAGGGCCGGCTGCGGTCTGAGAGCGTCATCAACTGCGCGCCTGACACCGGCAGCATCATCGAAGCGGTCAGGACAGCGATGTCGGACGCCCACAGGAAAGTGTGCGCGTCTGTCACGAGCCCCTACGGCGACGGGCACGCCGCCGGGAGGATCGCGGACAGGATCTTTGAGACCGTTTCCGCGGGGAAGATCGACCTGAAAAAGACTTTTTATGATATGAAGTGAGGGGAAAGCCATGACTGTCGCAGTGATCGGATTGGGATCCATGGGGAAGAGGAGGATACGCCTTATCCGGGAAATGTATCCGGACTACGGGATCATCGGTGTGGACGGCCGGGAGGACCGCCGGGCGGAAGCGGCCGGGCTTTTTGATATCCCGTGCCGCGAGAGCCTATCGGCGATCGGTGAGGCTGTGGACTGCGCCTTTGTGTGCACATCGCCCCTGTCCCACGCGCCCATCATCACCGAGTGCCTGGAGCGCGGCATCAACGTGTTCACCGAGTTGAACCTGGTGCCGGACGGCTATGAGCGCAATATGAGCCTGGCCGCGTCAAAAGGCCTCACGCTGTTCCTGTCCTCCACGTTTTTCTACCGGGAGGAGATCCGCTATATCCGGTCCCGGATCGATCCGGAAAAGAAGTGGAACTACATCTACCACATCGGCCAGTACCTGCCGGACTGGCATCCCTGGGAGAATTACCGGGACTTTTTCATCGGGGACAAGAGGACCAACGGCTGCCGGGAGATCATGGCGATCGAGCTCCCGTGGCTCACCGGCACCTTCGGGGAGGTGGAAGAGGCCCGGGTCCTGTCGGACAAAATGACGGATCTTAACATCGGCTTCGATGACAATTACATGATCCAGATCCGCCACAGGAACGGCTGCAAAGGCATGCTCGTCGTCGACGTGGTGTCGCCCGTCGCTGTCAGGAAACTGGAAGCGTACGCGGAAAACGCCTATATCTCCTGGAACGGCACGCCGGACAGTGTTTTCGAGTACAATAAAGATTCCAAACAGCTGGAAAAGGCGGTCATGCGCGAGGCGACCGAGCACAAGGAAGGGTACCGCGCCTTCGTGGTGGAGAACGCGTACAAAAACGAGATCCGGGAGTTCTTCGATGTGGTGCTCCGTCACAAGGAGCCCCTGTACGGCTTTGAGCAGGACAAAAAGATCCTGAGTTTGATCGATCAGCTGGGGGCATGAGCATGGACAGATTGAAGGTCTGCTTCGTCGGGATCGGCTCGATCGCCCGGAGGCATATCCGGAACCTGAAGACCGTCTGCGGGGAACGTATGATCGCGCTTGAGATGGACGCCTGCCGCAGGAGCCCGGAAGCTGTGGAAGGCATTTCCCATGTCTATACCGCGGCGGCGGATGTGCCCTGCGGCTATGACGCCGTCTTCATCACGAACCCAACGGCGCTGCATCTGGACACGCTCAGGGCGTTCCATGATAAGGG